>CAMPKG010000029.1 GCA_946887085.1 uncultured Sphingobacteriales bacterium | reverse complement strand
GTTGTATACTACATATCCTATCAGCAGCAATATCAATAAACCAAAACCAATTACTGAATTACGATCCATGAATGGAAAAAATAAGAACGCAAAGGTAGGTAAATTGGAATGGACAGGAATATAAATTCCTATACAATGAAAGGGATGATATATTTTCTAACGCTTATGCGTTTCTCCGCGAAAAATAGGCGATTTCCTCCTCCAGGTCGAGGTAAGGATGGTCTGTCGCGAGGGCCCTTGCTTTGGCGGCATAAGACTCCATGAATTTGCGGTGTCCCTCCGTTTCCGGGAATCTTGGACGGTGTGCACGGGCAATAGACAGCTCCTGCACTTCTTTCATCATCTGTTTTGTGGCATGGTCCACACAGGAGCTAACGAACTGCTCCCAGACAAAGGAAGTAGCCAGGTAGTTCGGGTGCACGAAGTCGATATCGTAATAGCGGTAATCGCGCAGGACGTCGATGACCAGCTCATAAGCCGGGAAGTAATACGCCTGCTGAAATTTCGAGCAGAGCTGGTGTAGGGCTTCTATCAGCCGGGCCTTGCTGCGGTTATTATCGATCACCCCATCTCTTATATGCCGCACGGGGCTGATGGTGAAAAGTATTTGAACGCCGGGATTTAACGCGATCAATTTGTCCAGTGTTTGCGACAGCGCTGTAACGATGGTCTCCACTTCCAGCAACCGCTTTTCAAACCACTGGGCCGGTGCGCGGTGGTTGTTGGCAACATGTTTATCGCTATCCTTGAGATAATACAGGAAGGCCGAACCGAGCGTGATCACTACCCAGCCTGCATCTTTAATAAACTTCGATGCTTCGGCCTGCGCGTTGTTGATGCCCGAGAGCGCCGCTGTTTTATCTATGTGTGAAAAACGTGTGTGATGGTCCCAGCTGTTCCAGAGTTCGTTGAGCTGGAAGAGATCTGTTTCACCGTATTGCTTGTTATCTATATAACTATCCAGGCTTTGCGCTACACTCATGGGATTGAACAGGATACCATGCGGATTGGACAACACACGAAACTTATGTGCATTCAGCCTTTCTGACATGTTCTCGGTAAAGCAGGAGCCGATAAGCAAGATGCTATCGCGGTAGGTGATCGGCTTTGGCAGCGCCGGTATGTCAAGGTTCAGCGTGAGTTGCATTAGCTAATTGAGTATTTGCTGGCGCCTGGTCACCATATATCACAATGGATAATCAGGTGAGTATGACGTTTTGTACGTTTTATTTGCCCGATCAACAGGATCGATAGTTTAATATGCCGTTATGGCACTATATTTATTGTGGTTTAAAAATTGTTTTACCACAACTATATAAAACCTCGATCTCAAAAATACGATTTATGAATTCAAATGAATTTCAGAAATATGCCACCAAACATCATGGCATCAGCAGCCTCACACTGCACAACTACCAATCTTCGCTTGTGCGTGTTCCGCAGGGCCTCACGCCATACATCATCGAAGAGCGTCCGCTGAACGTAGCGTCTATGGACGTGTTCTCGCGCCTGATGATGGACCGCATCATCTTCCTGGGTGAAGCTATCAACGACTATGTAGCCAATATCGTAACCGCGCAGCTGCTGTTCCTCGAGAGCACAGACCGCAACCGCGATGTGCAGATGTACATCAACAGCCCCGGTGGCAGCGTGTACGCCGGCCTTGGCATCTATGATACCATGCAGATCATCAACCCCGATGTTTCCACAATCTGTACCGGCATAGGCGCCTCGATGGCAGCCGTGCTGATGTGCGCCGGCACCAAAGGCAAACGTACCGCGCTGAAACACAGCCGTATAATGATACACCAGCCGCTGGGTGGCGCAGAAGGACAAGCTTCTGATATCGAGATCACCGCCCGCGAGATCGGCAAGCTGAAAAAAGAGCTCTACGAGATCATCGCCAGCCACTCAGGACAAAAAGTGAGCAAAGTGGAAAAAGACAGCGACCGCGATTACTGGATGACCGCACTGGAAGCCAAAGACTACGGCATGGTGGACGAAGTGCTGGAGAAGAATCCACGTAAGAACATGGACAACGAAAAGGAAAAATAATAAAATGAGAACCCCGGCAAAGCCGGGGTTTTTTGTTAGTCTTTGTTTTTGTGTGTTTCGTGAAAATGGCTACACGATTATGATACCTCGTTAATTATTTAGGGTGATTGCCGGTGAATCACCGAATGCTCATAACGATCGATAAATACTATTTGCCGTAGTTCGGTGTGTTCTTCGAATATTCTTTTTACCTGGAACGTATCAGCTGCATTATAGACAGGCAACGATATCTCTATACGATAAACAGGATAACTAATGACAATAAAGTCACCGTTCCTATCTTCGTACGGATAAGATACGCCGGAGCTGGTTGCTATGGGGAGAAGCTCATCTTCTGCCAAAGAAATTGCTTTCCTTGTGTTGTCGTATATGCGCTGTTTTTTCACAGCCTCTTCGCTGAAGTGGGCTTTTGCAAATGCCTGGTAAATGTTTCCGGCTAACGTAATCGATAGAACCGTGCAGACAATTGGTATGAGTTTCTTCCATCTGCGCTCTAATACTAAGATCATATTAATAACCGGGATGCTGCATGCAGGCACTGCAAATGCATTAAGTCTATGAGCGCCTACAGGGAGCTTGTGTAAAGAATACAGAATGATCATTACAATGACAAGTAAAGAACTGTACTGCACTATGTAATGAAACGGTGATGTGTAAGGCCGTTTCCGGAATAGTTGATAAATACCGTAAACAAATCCACAAAGGCCAAGCGGGCCGTAGATCACTTCAAACAATTGGCCTGTACCAAGATTGGCAAATAGCCTATAGATATTGAATAAGTAGTCCAGCGGCCGGAAACCATCACGAAGGATGTAATCTTTCCAAAAATCCTGCATACCACCATCAGCCATCACCTGAACGACGTCGTAGAGATAAAATATAACGATGCTTATTGAGCCAAGTAGCAATGGGATGAACCTGAGAAGTATATTCTTAAAACCTCTCGTATGGATTGCTATAGTGAAACACAGGGCCGCAAAGCATATAGGATATGTATAACTGAAAAAAGGAATAACGATAGATAAAAGGCATAATAGTATGTAACGGGGAAGGTGTATGTTTTTTCCTTCTGTATTTAATAATTCAAATAGCTGCCAGAGGGCTACTAACGCAAGCAACATTTCCATTGTATATTGCTTGATCTGCACAAAGTACTCAACAGAGGTGGAGTAAGAAGCATAGATGAGTAACCAAAAGAAGCGGTAGGGACTTTGTTTCCCGAATATTTTACCTGACAGGCTATAGCAAAATATAAGTCCGGCAATATGCACAATAAATGATGGCAGCCTGAGTGAGGTATAGCTGTATTGGAAAGAATGTGTTATCCACTTGATAATTTGCAGGTAAACCCTTGGAAATTGCTGCATATAGTCCAGCTGTCCCCACAGCTGAGCATGAGTTTTGGTTTTCAGATTATAAATGATATTCCACTCATCCAGCCAAAAGGGTTTTATTTCAAATATGGATACAGCTGCACCATATGCAGCCATGAATATTATTGTAGTAATACTAAGTGCCCTTAGCCATTTATAATAATTAGAAGCAAAAAGAGAAAGCATACAAGGGTTTGTTATAACAATATAATAAACCCATTGGACTTGCCTTGCAAATCCTTCCTGATCTATGAGAACCTATTCACTGCACCGCCATCGCTGCAAACCGCTAACTCATCAATTACAACGAGGAAAATCAAGGACATAATGCCCACGCGCCTGGCGACAACCTGGTCGTCGTTATTTCGCAATACCCAACACAATGTTATAAATAGTCATCAGGGGTGAATTCTCGCTCTATTGCTGTCGGGATAATTATTCGCGTTGTTCTTTGTCTATCAGCCAATACTGATCAAGAACACGTTCACTCAGAAATTGAGTGGGGTGATTTTTTCAGCATGCTATGAAAAACTGGCACAGATTTTCTAAGCAGATACACCGCCAACCTATGTTTTATAGCACCTATGCTATTGTAAAACCATTAAACAAAATCTGAGATTATGAAAACAACAAGTTTACGCTTTGTTTTTACTGTTTGCATTTGTGTCATAACATACTTTGCGCAGGCACAGTCTGAACCGTACAATACCCGCCAGCTTGCGTGCGGACTTAGTCAACCTTGGGAAATAAAATTTGGCCCCGATGGATGGCTATGGGTTACAGAGGCCAATAGCTACCAGCTTTCGCGTGTTGATCCGGTTGCAGGTACCACCCAGATGATGCTTGACCTCAGCAGCAAAAAGAATTTCCCTGATTTCCAGACTGCTACTACCTGGCCGCAGGGTGGCTTGCAGGGTTTTGCTTTTCACCCCGATTTCGCTAACACCCCCTATATCTATATCGGTTATGTATATGATTTTGATAGCTGTGCAGCGGGCACAGGAGGCTGCTTTTTCAAAACGAAAATTGTACGCTACGAGTATGACACAACTGCCAAAATGTTTGCTAACGAAACTGTTATAACTGATGCGATCCCCGGCAGCAGCGACCACAATGGAGGGCGCCTTGTGATAGGCCCTGCTGGTACCACAGGCAATTTTATCTTTTACAGTGTAGGTGATATGGGCGCAGGACACTTAGGCAACGGATCACGCGCTCACCAGGGACAGCTTCCGGGAGTATGGGAAGGAAAGGTGTTGCGCTTTAACCTGGTTGCTGACGGCGATGCCGGTGTAGATGCATGGATACCCAATGATAACCCGTTCAATACCCCTGTGCAGAATGCAGTATGGTCGCTTGGGCACCGCAACCCGCAAGGTCTTGTGTTTGCGCCTGATGGCACTTTATACGAGACAGAACATGGCCCGTATTCAGATGACGAAGTCAACATCATCAAACGCGCTAACAACTACGGCTTTCCGCTGGTTGTAGGTTTTGCCGATAGTAACTATGATGGCAGTAAAGCAGGCGCAGGCTCGGGTATTCCGGCGATAGTCAGCGAAGTGGACAACAGGACAGCGATACAGGCCAGCTACACGTATAGCGAACCGATATTCAGCCTGTTCCCCGCTACGCAAACAGAAGTGTCTACTATTTTCAATAATGACCTGAACAATACACCCCCTTATGCCAACTACTTCCTCCAATGGCCAACATCAGCGCCATCGGGCATTGACTATTACAGTTCTAACGCCATACCGGGCTGGCAAAATTCTTTGCTCATAGCTAACCTCAAGCTCGCTGTGGTGTACCGGCTGAAACTTGCACCCGGTGGCCAGTCTGTGGTGGGCGATACCATTCCATACTTCCGTGGGCAGGGCAGGTTCCGCGATATAGCTATTTCTGCGGACGGCACGAAGATATATGTTGCAGCAGATACTGTCGGCCCCACCAAGGGTGCTCCCGGTGTTGTAGTTCAGCCGTTGAATAAAGGCTGTATAATGGAATTTGATTTTTCACCAACAAGTGTCAATACTTTTTCAAGAACACAAGGCATCTCTCTGTATCCCAACCCCGCGACTGGTTCATTTACTCTGCAATTACCCCAGGGCATAAAAGCCGCGGATGTGCGTATGCACAATGTGATCGGTGTAGCTGTTTATTCAGGCCGCGTTACAGATAATAAGTCGGTAATTGACCTTGGAGCATTGCCTGCAGGTATCTATGCAGTGTCTGTAGCCAGCGAACAGAATACCTGGCACAGTAACCTTGTAGTTAAATAAGTGATTTAGATAAATGAATAAAAGCCACTGAAAACTCAGTGGCTTTTATTTTTATAGAGTCTTTCGATTCGAATTCAAAAAATTACTGCTCCGCAACATTCGTCTCCGTATTCAGCACCCATTTCTTTTCGTTCAGGTGTGATATAGTTACAGGCACGTTGTACTTGTTGCTGATGTAAGCTGCCATCTGTTCAGCGGCGAATACGGAGCGGTGCTGGCCACCTGTGCAGCCGAATGAAATGCTCAGGTGCTCAAACCCGCGCGACATATAATCTTCTATATTGAACGACACAAGTGAGTAGGCATGCTGGAGGAACTGCGGCATTTTTGTTTCCTGCTCCAGGAACTGTCGCACGGCTTCATCGTGGCCTGTCTGGTGTTTGTATGCGGCAAAACGTCCGGGGTTCAATATACCGCGGCAGTCGAACACGAAACCACCGCCATGCGCGCTGCTGTCTTTAGGAAAGCCGTTCTTATAAGAGAAGCTGCTCACCTGTACTTTCAGTTTGCTGTTTTCAGGCATTGCAGGCTTACTGTACTTCGCCTGCATATCGGGCGATGATAAACGCTCCAGCAAAGAACGCAACTCAGGATAAGCCGGTGAGCTGGGATTATCAGACAAAAACGTCGACAGGCTTTTCAATGCCGGCCCTATGCTGCTCACGAAATGGGGTTTGTTCTGTATCAGCCCGCGGAAACCATAAGCACCCAGCACCTGCAACAGGCGAAGCAAAACGAATTGCAAATAGCCTTTGCGGAAATGGATCTCTTCAACGCGGGAAATGTGCAGCTCGTTGAGGCTCGTCATGTACCCGTTCAGCAGGTCTTCTTTCCATGCATCGGGCAGCTGTGCTTTTGCCTGCCAGAGCAGTGATGCAATATCATACTGCGGTGGCCCCTGCATGGCTCCCTGGAAATCGATAAAATAGGTTTTGCCATTGTGCAGCATGATGTTGCGGCTCTGGAAGTCGCGGTACATCAGCATCTGCGGCTGTATCCTTCCCAGCTCTTTGCTGAGCTGCTCCATCTCCTGCATCAGCACATCCCTGTTGTAGTGCATTTTCTGCAGGTCGGCGAAATAGTATTTGAAATAGAGCAGGTCGGCCATGATGGCTTTCTCATCAAATTGGCGCGTAGAAAAGCATTGATAAAAATCTGCTTCGCGGCCCGCCACCCATTGCAGCTTTGCCAATTGCTCCAAAGCCTGGTGATAATGTTTGCGCACATCTTCGGTCAGGCCTTCGCGCGTCACGGCATCGAACAGAGATATTGTGCCAAGGTCTTGCTGCAGATACGAGCGGCGGTCTTTGCTTATTTTATATACCTCTGGAACATTGATCTCGTGTTTCCTGAAGAGTTCTGTGAAATAGAAATAAGTATTGTTCTCAGGTATGTTGATGTTATAAGTGCCTATGGCGCTGAGATCATCTGCGATGAGGCGGAAATATCTCCTGTCCGATCCGGAGATAGGCAGGAGGTCTACTTTTACAGGAGGTTTACCAAACTGTTCTTCAAAAAGTTTTTCTAAGTTGCTAATGATCTGTGCTGAGGACTTTACCGGGGTCATAATTCGTTCTTCGGATAATCAAATAAAAATACCTCTCTCTCCGCTATATTGAATGAGTTCCACTGCCCGGCTGTAAACCTGCAGGCCACCACACCGCAGGTAGGCATATGGTCTATGCGAAACTTCGGTGATAGCTGGTTGACAAAATCGGTGATGCCGGGATTGTGTGCTACTATATAAACTGTCTTTACATCGTCAGGTATCTCCTGTATCACTTCTTCGAAGACGGCAGGTATGCAATGATAGAGGCTGTCGTACCAGGTTATCTTTTCTACATCGTAGCCAATGGCAGATGCAATTTTTTTCGCAGTTTGCTTTGCACGTTTTGCTGTGCTCGAAATGATAAGGTCTGCAGCTACTCCACGTTTTTTTAAACGCTCACCCATCATCGGCGCTGCTTTTTCGCCACGCTCGTTCAGGGGCCTTTCAAAATCGCTTTGCAGGGGATTAGCCCAGCTCGATTTTGCATGCCTGATCATCACAAGTGTTCGTTCCATCTCGTTATTGTCCTTTATAGTATTGTAGTGTTAGTTGCTGCCCGTCAAACACGGCGTAGCTGTCATAACGTATCCAGTCGCCGAGGTTTATATACAGGCTGTTTTCTGGTAATGGGTATTCAATAGCTATATGCCTGTGCCCGAAAATGAAATAGTCAAAATGTTCCTGCTTCAGCTTATCTGTTGCAAACTGCACCAGCCATTCTTTTTCCGGGCCAAGGAAAGGTTTTTCTTCTGCTACGTGTTTAGGTCCAAGCCTGCTGAACCAGCCGGCCATGCCGACACCGGTATCGGGGTGCAGGCGGCGGTAGAGCCATTGTGCGGCGCGGTTGCGCAATACGCTTTTCAAAAATTTATAACCATGGGCGCCGGGCCCTAAACCATCGCCATGGCCAATGAAAAACTTTTTGCCGTTGAACTCGCGCTCCACCGGTTCATGATGTACGGGAATATTCAGCTCTTCTTCGAAGTAGCCGCGCATCCAGAGATCGTGGTTGCCGGTGAAGGCTTCTATCTTCAAACCACTGTCGCTGAGCTCTGCGAGTTTGCCCAGGAACCTTGTATAACCTTTGGGCACCACATTGCGGTATTCAAACCACACATCAAACAGGTCGCCTACCAGGTAAAGCTCCTGCGCATCTTTTTTAATTTCATCCAGCCAGCTGCATATACGTTTTTCACGCGCAAGGCTCGTTGCCTTGTCGGGGATGCCGAGATGAAAATCCGATGCGAAATAAATTTTCTTGCCGTCAGGTAGATCCATGAATAGTGGCGGATGGGCGTGCAAGTTACCTGAAAATAGCTTAATAGACTATTAAAGGCCAATTGCAGCTTACTGATAACCAGCGCTGAAATTTTTTATTTGGAGAATTAAAATTCCTGAATTTATCTTTGCTCAAGTTCTTAACGATATAACTTATCAAGCAAGTCAGAGCGAAATGGCCCGATGATCCCTTAGCAAACTCATCAGAGTAATCTGGGAGCTGGTGCTAACTCCATCTCGCGAAAGCGAGGTAGATAAGTCAGATGCAATAGTTGACGGATACGGCTGTAAAGCCTTAGACATAACTCAAGCTCTTCTGACTTACCAGAGGAGCTTTTTTATTGCAGTTATGCGATAAGGAGGCTCTAATGGTAAGATATTCTTTGGTAAGTGTGCGTACGCGAACATATTCGTTTGTCACAATTTAAAACCAAAGAATAATGAGCAACGCAACAACACTCATCCACAGCATTCCGGTAGATCCACTTACAGGTTCTGTATCGGTGCCTATTTACCAGACTTCTACCTACGTGCAGGAAGCGCCCGGGGTAAACAAGGGCTACGACTATGCCCGCAGTAATAACCCCACGAGGGAAACACTGGAAAACATCATCGCCCAACTGGAAGGCGGCAAGCGCGGGTCTGCTTTCGCCAGCGGGCTGGCCGCTATCGACGCAGTAGTAAAGCTGCTGCAAAGCAGCGATGAGATACTGGCAGTCGATGATATCTACGGTGGCGCGTTCAGGCTGTTTACGCACATCTATGCCAAGTTCGGTATCAAGGTGAACTATACTGATACGACCGATATCTTGAACGTGATCGATGCTATCACGCCCAACACCAAACTCATCTGGCTGGAAAGCCCGACCAATCCAACGCTCAAGATCAGCGATATTGCTGCCATCGCTAAGATCGCGAAGCAAAATAACATACTGCTGTGCGTCGACAATACGTTTGCCTCACCCGTATTGCAAAGGCCGATAGAGCTGGGAGCAGACATCGTGATACACAGCGCTACCAAATACCTAGGCGGCCATAGCGACCTGATAGCAGGATTGGTTGTATCGGCCAGCGATGAGATAGGCGAGCAGATAAAATTCATACAGAATGCAAGCGGCGCTATTCTATCTCCTCACGATAGCTGGCTGGTGATACGTGGCGTGGAAACCCTGCACCTGCGTGTGCAGCAGCATTGCATCAATGCACAAGTGGTAGCAGAATACCTGGAGCAGCATCCTGCAGTTGATAAAGTATTTTATCCCGGACTGAGATCACATCCTAACCACGCCATAGCAGCCAAACAACAATCTGGCTTCGGCGGTATCGTAACGTTTACGTTGAAGACCGATACTGAAGAAGCAGCGAAGAATGTAGTGTGTAACACCAAACTCTTCAAGCTGGCAGAAAGCCTGGGTGGTGTGAAAAGCCTGCTTTGTCATCCTGCTACGATGACACATAAATCGATACCAACAGAAAAACGCCATGCAGCTGGCGTAGCTGATAGCCTGGTGCGCCTGAGTGTAGGATTAGAAGACGCCGCCGACCTGGTGAAAGACCTGGAGCAGGCACTGGAAAAGATCAACATCAATACAAACGAAGCAATAGCTGCTTTTCAATAATTAAATAGCAACAATTAACTGTCTAAACAAAAATCAAGAACAATGTCTATTCAAACGAAGAAACTCAACATCGGCCTTTTTGGCTTTGGCGTAGTAGGTAGCGGCCTGTACAAAGTATTGCAGCAAACACCATCGCTCAATGCAGGCATCACCAAAGTATGTATCAAACACCCGGAGAAAAAACGTGAAGCATCGGCTGAACTTTTTACGACCGATGCCGAGCTGTTGCTGCAGGATGAAAGCATCAACGTGATCGTAGAACTCATAGATGATGCAGAAGCAGCGCACTATATAGTGACAACAGCGCTGAAGAACGGCAAAGCCGTAGTAAGCGCCAACAAAAAACTGATAGCCGAGCACCTGCCCGAGCTTCTGAAACTGCAGGAAAAACACAACGTGCCATTCCTGTATGAAGCCGCATGTTGCGCCAGTATCCCGGTCATCCGCAACCTTGAAGAGTATTACGATAACGATCTGCTGGCAGGCATCAGCGGCATTGTCAACGGTTCTACCAATTATATACTCACCCGCATATCGCAAGACAAACTCGATTTCCAGGAAGCGTTGTTACAGGCACAGGTAGAAGGTTTTGCAGAAAGCGATCCCACGCTTGACATTGCAGGCATCGACGCGGTGAACAAGCTATCCATACTGCTGGCACATGGTTATGGCATCGTTGAACATCCTTCCGCTATCGTGCACACGGGCATCCAGCAATTACAGGATCACGATGCAGTGTATGCAAAAGAAAAAGGCTACGAAATAAAACTGGTAGCACAGGCGCATAAGCAGGCCGATGGTAAGATAGCCGCATTTGTATTGCCGCAATTCGTAGAGCCGGGCTGCCAGCTGTACAATGTGCGCAACGAGTACAACGGAGTGGTGATTGAAAGTGGTTTCGCCGATAAACAATTCTTCTATGGGAAGGGAGCGGGCAGCTTCCCGACAGCTTCTGCCGTGTTGAGTGACATATCCGCTTTGCGCTATGGTTATAAATACGAATACAAAAAACTGCGTTCTCAGAAAGCAAAACTCACCAACGATGTCTACCTGCGTATCTACGTGAGCTACGAGGGATTATTCCATGTGCCGCATGAACGCTTTAGTAAGATAGAAGAATGGAGCAGCAACGATAAGCGTTGTTTTGTAGTAGGCATCATCCATTTCTCGCAATTGCTGGACACCAGCTGGTGGAAGAAGAAAAATGCTTCGCTGATACTGTTGCCCGATGCTTTTGTGGATGAGAAGATCGTAAAGCAGCAGGAGAAAGTAGAAGTGCCGGAGCTGGCTTAGAAACGTTCAGCCATTCCCATACCAAATAATGCATAGTCATACACGGCCGGGTCGTCGCGGTTGAGTTCGCGGAGATGGTAGGTGAGCTGCAGTGCGTTGCTCCAGTTCGACTTATCATTCTCCAACAACTCCAGCCTGTGGGCGACCCGCGCTACATGTACGTCCAGTGGGCACACCAGCTGCCGGGGGCTTATTTTTTTCCAGATGCCGAAGTCTACGCCCTGTTTGTCTTTACGCACCATCCACCGCAGGTACATATTAATGCGCTTGCACGCAGATTTACGTGCAGGGGTGGAGATATGTTTTCGTGTGCGTTCGGGATGTTCTATCGAGAAGAAGTAATTATGAAAATGTATCAACGCCTGTTCAACAGAGTCTTCTTTATATGCTTTCCCCGGCGCAAATGCATCTTCCAGCGATGAGTGGCTGCTGTAATGATATTGCAGGAATTCTATGAAATAAAGCAGGTCGGTAGCATTGAAAGTGCGGTGCGCAAAGCCGAGAAATTTTTTCAGATCGGTTTGCTGATGATGAACGATGAACTGGTGCGGCGCATTATCCATCCAGTCCATGAGCCGTGTGCAATTGTTGATGATAGAAGTGCGGTTGCCCCAGGCAAGTACGGCTGCAAACAACCCTGAAATTTCTATATCCTGCTTTTTGCTGAAACGATGAGGAATAGAAACAGGATCTTTTAAAATAAAAGAAGGCTGGTTGTACAGCCTTACCTTCTCGTCGAGCAGTGCCTTTAATTTCCGGGGATGGTCAATCATTTTTCTGCAAATCGAAAATTGAAATATTCTCTACGGTGCGAAGCGATTTGGTTGTAACTGCGTAGAGTATGGCACATAAAACAGCCAGTAACATGCAACTAGCCAGCTCTGTAAAATATACATGCGTCTTTTGCGCGTAGAGGAGTTTTTTCAGATAGTTGTCGCCAACATATACAACGGGTATCCAAACAAACCACATACCAATTACCAGTAATAACAATTTGTTCCGCCTATTCCATATGCCCAAAAAAGCACCTGATATAAATAGTAATAGAGCCAAGAGGGCCTGCCTGAAGGGTTGAATTATAAATTGTTGCAGCTGCTTTAGCTTGAAGTGTTGGACACCATAATCCTGTACATGTATAATTGCAATACTGTTGTTATCATTTATTACGTCTAGATGTGAAGATTCAGCAGCGGCAATACTTTCTCTTGAGATATTTAGTGTTTGCAACAAACTATCAGTAAAAAATGATGCTTTGAATTGCTCATCTATATTCTCCCCTGCGCTGGTAATGATTTGTTGCCTTATGCTATCGATCTTAGAATCTAAGTCCCATTTTGCGGTATATAATTCTATGATATTTTGAGCCATCGGCGCGTCTTCAAAAAGTGATAGATCGGTTTTTTGCAGGGGCTCTCCTACTGCTGCATTTCGTATGCTGTACAAAAGCGAAAGGGATCTCAAATTAGCCGGTGGAACAAGAAATGCAGCGAGAAAAAAAGCTGCAATTGCGAATCCGGAAGCTCTGATGACTAATCGTCGCAGACGTAGCGGACCAGTATTGGCGCAGCAAGCCATTCTATACTCTACTGCTCCGCAAATAGCAGCTGCCAATGGTAGGGCAATGGCAGACATTGAAAGCGCGCTCAAAAAAGAAAAGGCGGTATAACCGCCCATTCCAACTTCTTTACCAATAAGTTCATCATAGTAAAGCCACCAGAATTGCCCAACCATCAGCGCAAGAATAAAAAGATAGCTGGAGACAAAACTGAATAATGCAACCCGGTTCTGCTTACTTGATTGAGATCGCGTCACATTCCTTATTTAGAACAACAAAAATTTCTTTTTCTTCTTCATCCGTACCTTGATCATCTTAATGTCTTTATCAGGACGGTCGGCAGGGTTGCGTGCCTCGTTGGCTATTTTATCAACAATATCCATGCCTTCTTCAACAATACCATATACAGTATAGTTGCCATCAAGATGTGGTGTGCCGCCCTGGGTTTTATAAATGCTGCGCTGTACAGGAGTAAATTTCCTTCCTGTTTTAGAGGAAATGTTGTTCAGCTCGTCATCGGTATACTTGCGGCCAACAACAATATAGAATTGGCAGGCCGAAGAAGCTTTTTCGGGATTGTTATCGCGGGCCATACCCAACGCACCACGGCGGTGGAAGTTTACCGAATTGATCTCTGCCGGTACTTTATAGCCAAGGTCGCCCTCTCCAAGCCCCTGTCCCGGTGCCGCTTTTTTAGAATCAGGGTCGCCACCCTGTATCACGAAAGTCGGTATCACCCGGTGGAAGAGCGTGCTGTCATAGAATTTATCCTTCACCAGCTTCATCATATTGTCGCGGTGTTTAGGCGTATTCTCGTACAGGGCCAAAACTATCTTACCGTATTCGGTCTCGATGGTAATTTTATCCTCGTTTTTCTTCTGAGCAAATAGGGAGATAGCAAAGCAGATGCTAAATAGTGCTAAAAGAATTTTTTTCATATCTGTAAATTGTTGCGCATAATTACAAAAAACCGCGTTGCTTCGCAACTGCGGCCTCCGGGCTGTTTTCGTAAATATAGTTTTATATTAGCTTTTAGATAAGTATGAGTGCCAAAGCAAGGTTAAAAGGACTGGCAAAATTACTGCCCGAATGGGCCTGGAACTATACCAAGCGCAAACCTATCGCTTCGTATAACCCGGCAAGGGCACACGTTGCCCGTGCGGAGATCGTCAATCCTGTATATACGATCTTCGATTATAACAGCACTACGCTCACTGAAAACAATATCTCCTTTGTCGAGGCCTGTCAGTGCTCCGCCAATGTAAACACCATAACCTGGATAAATGTGGACGGGCTGAAGAAAGCAGAGGTGGAAGAGCTTTGCGCCTGCTATAACATACACCCGCTGGTAATAGAAGATATCCTGAGCATCGGCCAGCGTGCCAAGATGGATGAAACAGGGGACGTGATCTTTTGCCTGCTGCCGATGCTCTACTATAACGAGGGTACAGGCCAGATAGAAACCGAGCAGGTAAGTATAGTGCTGGGAAAGGGTTTTGTCATCTCCTTCCAGGAAGACCCGAAGCGCGATGTATTTGACCCTGTGCGAGACAGGCTGAGGGCGGGCAACCCGAAATTAAGGAACAGCCAGGCCGATTATTTGTGCTATAGTCTCATCGATATTATTGTTGACAGCTACTTCAGTATCATCGATAAGATCAACGAACGTATTGAACGCCTGGAGGATGCACTGATATTACAGAAAGAGCGAGCCGCGCTCGGTAAGATCAGCATATTGAGAAGGGAGATCATGGTGATGCGGCGCTCGGTAATGCCGGTGCGCGAGCTGGTGAACAGTTTTATCAGAAGTGAGAGCGACCTGCTGGAAGAACGGCATGAGAAATACTACAAAGACGTTTACGACCATATTACCCAGGCGAATGAATATGTAGAGAACCACCGCGACATGGTGATGAACCTGCAGGACCTCTCCATGAGCCAGATAAACCTGCGCATGAATGAGATCATGAAAGTGTTTACGCTGCTGGCCACACTCATGGCTCCCGCTACGGTCATCGGCGGCATCTTCGGTATGAACTTCGACGTGATACCACTGGCCCACCAGCAGATGGGTTTCTATGTAACCGTAGCCATCATGCTGGCGATACCTTTATTGATGTTGATCTGGTTTAAAAGGAAGGGATGGTTTTAGCGCCTTAATACTTTAGCGCGCGGTAAGGTGCATAAATGAATGTTCTGAAAAAGCTTTTGTTGCCTGTTTTGGGATCAACCTCCATAACATAACTGGCCAAGCCACCTCCTATGAAATAGGAGGTGGCTATTTTTTGAACCGAACCACGCAGTGGCGCAAAAGGGGCTGGCACATTATAGGCTTTGAATCCTTTTACCTTTTTATTCTTTTCGTCTAATTCGAATTCGAGCACACGAGCTTGAGGACGTATATGAAGCTCGCCATTGTCAAATAACAATAATGTCCGGCCTTCATCTACAAGTGTTGCGTGGTGCTGGCGAAGGAAGTACTGTTGCTGTGACAACGGAAAATCGCTATTCTCTCCGCCAAGACGCCAGATAACATTACCGGTTTTTCGGTTGATCTTGATCACCTGATTGGTATTGCGGCACGATACAATAAGATTATTGTCACGCCTATCAATGAACATGGAGTTGACGTGGAGATAGTCCTGGGTTTTTGCGGTATTGGAAAAATTATTCTTTTCAACACTGCTTTTGTAAAATTCAGGATATTTTGTTGCATCCCATTGCCACACGACTTTGCCATCAACTACTTCTTGAATTATGCAGGCGACCACTTTGATGCCTCTGGCAGGATTTAAATCGTGCGGGATGTTAGTCGGAGACTTTTCATAATAGGCTAAAGCGATGTAATGATTATCATCTAGCAGGATAAAAGCGTGCTCATCAAGTGCGTACTGTTTATTTGTTGTGATATCATCGTACGGAAGCAGAGATAGCCTCTTTATTTCTTCAAGGTTTTCATTTGCTATGACGACATAGCCGGGGAAGCCAATACCCTCCATACGGTATGCATTTGTGTCCTGCATAAAATAGGTATAGCGTAATTGCCCGTTTACTGTCCATCTCTGAAAATTGGAAACAAAGAGCCCGGTAAATTTTTTGTGAAAAAGAGTGTCACCACTGTAGTTCAATTTCAAAAGGCAACTATAAACGGGGCGGACTTTGTCTGGCGAAATAGTGGTCAACAAGATCTCGGGTTTATACAAAGGTGCTCGCGTTCCCTGTTTTTTAAAAGCACAGAACAAGATGGCAAGTACGAGGGAAAAAGCTGTTAATTGAATTTTCATGAACGTCGATGCGTTAAGTTAGGAAGGTTCGCCGCAATAGCATAATCAATTGGGATAAGATGGGTAAATATATAGATGAACTAATTTTCATGAATTGACTATTTTTAAACTGTCGAATGGAAATCAATCAATCCCCGCTCGTAAGTATCATCATGCCCACCTACAACCGGGCAGATTATATTCTTG
>CAMPKG010000028.1 GCA_946887085.1 uncultured Sphingobacteriales bacterium | reverse complement strand
CCGTATCTCTTCTAAGGATGCCCCAGCCTCATTTACTGCAAGGGTTGTCATGCTATGCCGCCCCCAGTTACTTGAAATGTCCGTTGTGATCCCTATAGTCTCTGCCAGTCGTTTCATGTGTTGATTCACAAAGCGGGTGAATGCCATTATCTTTTTTACCTTTTCCCGTTCTTTCATTGTGTCATCAATAATTGAAAAGATATAGTTATCCGGGCGGGTGTCTTTATTGCCGTACTTATCAATAATCGATTGCAGGAATGGGGTTATCTGTACGGTAATGGTAATTACATTGTCCTTTGTGGTTTCGGCTGTCTTCTTTCTTATAAAGTGTATTTCGCCGCCTTTGATGTTACTATACCTCAGTCGGGAATAATCGGCAACATTCATACCGTTACCGTTGTAGCTGAAAAACCAAAAATCACGGGCTTTAATAATTTCCGCTTGTTCTTCAGGTATCAGGGCATGAAACAATATTGATAACTCTTCTTTGCCCAGTGCCTTTTTAACTTTCCGCCCGGCTGGTATCTTATACTTATTCTTTTCACCTTTCAGGGCGAAGGGGTAATATGCCTTATCTACAAACTCACTACCAATAGCGGACAGATATATAGCACGTAACGGGCGTAAATAAATACCTACTGTAGTACGGTTGTTGCCGCATTCGTTTATGTGCCACTTTTCATATTCCCTCAGGTATTGCGGGGTTATCTTTTGCAGGGGTAGCCGCTTTACCTTATCCTTTAGTACCTGTAAATATTCATCCGCCTTTTGCTTTGATCCACGGGCAATAGTAATGCCGTTATTCCATAGCTCAAATAAAAGGATAGACCGTAAAGAACTGCTATAGTTGTCAGCGGTGTTAATGTCTTCGTCTTTGTTCTTTTGGGCTATTACCTCTTCATACAACGTAATTACATTGTCCACATTCTTGCCCAGCCCTAACCGCCGTTCAAATGTTTCAAATGAAAATACCGCTATGTCTTCGACAATATCAACGGCGCGGGTTAAATGCCCGTCAATACGAATTTTCATTTCCCTGTATTCCTGTTTGGGTTTTACTGCCAGATATGACCGTTCAAAGTCTTCTTTGCTTACATCAATATTTGTAGGGTAATACCGTTGTGCCCCATCGAAATAAACTTGCAGCTTAACAGGATAACCCCCGCCCGCTTTTCTATACCGTGTATCATGGTATATTGATACACTAACCTTTGTTGCCATAAAAACATTTAATGCTGTAAAAATATCATTTGCATACAATTTGCATAAATTTCATGCAATAGAACGGATAAAGCTGGGGTAATATCAGGCGTCTAATATGCCGTAAACCCCTGTAAAATCCGCTATTGTAGAAACGAAGGGTAAAAATCAGGAAATAAAAGGATAGTTCAAAATTATGACTGTTAATCATGGGGTCTCAGGTTCAAGTCCTGAAGGGGGAGCAAAGCCGCAGAATATTCTGTGGCTTTTGTTTTTATGTTTTACTTATACGTCCTGTACAGTACATCCTCCGATCTATTTTACATTGGTCATAGCGAAGACCCGTGGGAGAGAATTTTACATCACAATACCGACGATAAGGACACCTTCACTTCTAAACACAGGCCCTGGGTGTTAGCCGCAACCTTTCAATGCGGAAGTACCAGAGCTGAGGCTTTGACAATAGAGCGATGGATCAAAAAGCAGAAATCCAGAAATCTCATCGAAAAATTGATCGATAGCCAATTCACGCCCCAGGGAAGGCTAGCTCAGTTGGTTAGAGTCCCGCACCTGCGGGATTAATCATGGGGTCTCAGGTTCAAGTCCTGAAGGGGGAGCAAAGCCGCAGAACATTCTGTGGCTTTTGTTTTTATGTTTTATTGTAGCTCGTCGTCGGTTCAAATCTTGAAAGGAACTATGCAAAATATCTCTTCCGCGTTCAATTTTTATGTTTTATTTAGCAACTACCGGGGCATGATTTTTCTGGTTTTACAGGAAACGCTTTTTTATGGAAGAGCATAAGAAAATTAAAAAGCCGGAGCCAAATCTGGGGAGTCAACCGATACCTGATAGTGAAATAAATCGCGATGATCGCAGCGCAAAAAAAAGAAAAAGCCACGACGAAGTGGTTAAAGATGTGACACCTGCAAAGAACAGCGAGAATAATTCTGATAGTGAATCTTCGCGAAAGACCGATAACCACTGATCGAGTCGCTTATATATAATATAGCGCAGAACAAAAAAGCGTTACCAGGGGGTAACGCTTTTCATTTACAAGGGGATAAAACTATTTTTCGTCTATTGTACCCGTCAGTTTTTTTGATTCGTTGTCCTTGTTTGTTACGCCCCCTTCCGGTACTTCTACTTTTATCTCGCCATTGGCAACTGTTATGGTGGCTGATTTGCCTTGAAGGGATTGGTAAAGGGGCACGACTACAAAAAGATCGCAACAGGAATTATTCATCCGTCCGCATATTGTGCGCACGCATATCAGCAACATCTACGATAAGCTGCACGTAACATCAAAAGTGCAGGCAGTGAAGCTGGCTTTGAAAAATAAATGGTTCGGATAAAAAAAGAGGTAGAGCCCTGAACCAAAACTCGAGAACTATGTGCTCGAAAAGAACAGTGAACTACCCCATTTAAAATTAGCTTACGCCAAAGTTTGCCTCAATTACGAGAAAAGAAGTCATACTCCAACTATACCCCGGATTATACCGATTGTATCAAGCTTTACTCCCATTCGATAGCTTGCCCATTCCCTCATACCTAACAAATTGCCTAAAGCCTTTCGGCCCTCGGACTAAACTACAACAGAAAAACAACTACCAACAAAAGTGTCTTAAATATGTTTATGCAAAGAACTTTTCAACAGTATAAATTTACGAAATCACTCAAAATCCAACAAATTTTTTTAGCTGGCAAAATAAGGCAGCGAGCAGTCGCCCACAACCTTGGTACCATCGTGTAACAGTATGAAAGTGCCTCCTTTATATACTCCTCCCAGGTACTCCAGCCCGGGATAATCGCTGATTGTTACCACATCCTGCTGAGGTGTATTCTTAATGGCCAGCTCCAGGTCTTTACGCGCTTTCAGCAGCTCCGTACTCTGTACTTCAGCAACAATTTTCTGCTGTTGCGTTGTAGTGTATTTTGAGAAGACCCATTTACTTGCTATCGCCTGTTTTTCCTGTTCTGTAGTTGCGTTAGTATAACTCTCCACGGGCTTCATAACAGACGAGACATCATTCAGCAATTTCTGCATGCCGCTGGTGTCCTTGTACGAATATTGGTTCATATCCTGCCAGATACTGTTGACAACAGGTGTGGTACTCTTGTAGCTGATGTTCGCCGCAACCAGCTTGTCGGTAAACGCTTTGTACTTATCCCTGAAGTTGTCGTACAGATCCTTAATAGGCGGTGTCGTCGGTTTCTTCAGGTTTACCGCGATCACTTTAACAGGCAGATCGTGTTGCGTGATAAGCGCGCTGACCTTATTCAATGCATCTGTTTTGGCTAGTCCCAGATGTCCTTCTATCCTGAAGAAATTGTAGCCGGCGATGTCCTGTTGCGCATGAGGAACCTGCGGTGCTGTGTAATAGTTGTTGATATGGTCGACATGGTTGTCCGCAGCGTGAGCCCGCCAATGGCGTAATACCTCATTGTTCACCCCGTCCAGGTTATAGTAATATGGTATCGCCTTTTCGCCCAGCGGCATATGCGCCTCAGCCGAGGGAATGATCTTCACTGCATTTGTATTTGCCCCGATCTTGGTCAGGAGCGTTGCCGCCACATCATAAAATCTGTTGACCAAAGCAATGATGCGGCGAAAATACCTTTGCAGTTTTTCAAAGTGATATTTATTAGTGTCTGCCTGCGACACCGCACGATAATAGTAACGGTAAGGATCGGTTGCAGGTACATTTGTTGCAAGATGGGCTAAGATGATCAGCCTGTCTACCCTGTCTGCATTCAACGTTGGGTACTTTACAACGTAGTCGTTATACACAGACAGGTATTCATTGATCGCCTGCTGCATATCGTGAACAAAACCCAGGTAGTAAGAGGCAAAATGTGTTTGTGAGCCAATAGCGAAACCGTTGAGCCTGCTTATGGCTGCATCCATATCAGCCTTAGGCAGTATCGTTTGCGCGTTGGTGCTTATTGCAGTCAGTTTATTTACAATTGCCGTACGACAAGCATTGAAAGCAGCGCCAACATTGGCGATAAAGGTTTCAGGGTTGGGCACGGCCGATATCTTCGATAATCTTGGCAACTGCAAATAACTGATCGTCGTCAGGCTGCTATTGGAAACGATATTCTGGAATACCGTAAGAGGAATGATGACAAAGCGGCCCTTAATTATGCGGTCGGTGCCTTTATCGTTACAATCTCCCTGTGAGCAGTTATCATACTTCACATCGTCGATATCCGCCAAAAAGGCCAGCACGGAATTATTAAAATTGAAGTTCTGTATTTTATTAATGGCTGCCTGAATATTTGTCTGGATAATTCGTTTATCAACTTGCTGGTCGGGCGCGGCGCTGAATATCTCCACACATTGCACCGGCGTAACTGTCACACCGGGCTTGGGATTGTTCCCATTCATGAACTCGGAAAGATTCTCATCGTTATTGATGAATATCTTTCGTGAAGCACTGCTAATATACTTAAAGCTCCCTTCATCGGTGGCAAAGCCAAGTGTTACGGCGGCAGGATTGTTAGCCAGTGCATTAGTGGTTTCCAGCAGGTAACCATCGGGTGTTATTCCATATCCCGGCCGCAACTGAATGCTCATCACGTTAGTGCCGCTCATGGTAACATTAGTAATATTCAGGCCTTTAATAACACCATTACCCAGGATATACGACCGGGTGGCGCGTTCTTCCATTTCAACATAGCCTGTGGTTTCGTTCAGGTTCTCGTTGGTAAGAAACTGGTCTGGAATATAAACCGGGTATTGAGTACTCCTGGGTTCCATATGATGAGTTTTACAACGCTTTTAAATAATTAACTTTCTACAAAAACATAGTTATCGTTATTGACACCGGGCAGTGCACTATGATTCAATATCACAGGCCTGTCAATCATGTCACCCGATGCTATTTCGTCTCCGTCTTCGCACGACAACAGTACTGAAGGCGGATATGTATTTTTCAATTGCGACATCACCTCGCCAAGTTTATCCAGCGTCGTGATATATTTCGCTCTCTTAACAGGATCGGGATCGAGCCCGCCGGGCTGATCGCATTTCCTGAAATCACGCAGCGCATCCATAAAATTCAGGTAAGCTTTTTCCAATTCGTACATCTGCGCAGGATTCAGCCAGCATATCTTGATACCAATGTGCGCGGGCGCCTCCATCCTTATGCATTGCTCGATAAATGCCCTGAAATGCATGTCCTCAGATATTTTCAGCCAGCCGGGCAACACGACGGATATCTTCATGGAATAAGTGTCCCTGATCTCGCAATCCGCCCCCTGCTTGCCACCACGGCAAAGATTGAGCGGCTGGAAAGGCGGATCGCTGCCCAGCGGTGTATGCAGTGGCCGCAGCAGTATATGTTCTATCACATGCATGCCGAACACAGATTCGAACGAACCACTACGGTTGTCTATGACGTGATATTTGCCGTCATTCCATTTTTCGGCGTTCGTGCCATCCTCAAGTTTTATAGTAACAAGATTTTTGAAAGACGCGCTTGTGATCCCCAGCATGCGTGCCACCCTGTATTCAAGTCCGCTGATATTGCCTGCTGCCTTCGCCAGCTTAGAGTAGTTCATGGCGTGCGAACGTCCTCCGCTGATCTTCGGATATTGCGTCAGAAAATCTATCTTTTTATCGATAAGCTCAGCACCGGAATAATTCTTATAGAAATCATCGTCTTCCTGCTGAAAGCGGAACAGGCTGTAATCGATGAACTTTTCATTGAAGCGCGCCAGCAGGTGATCGAGAAATTTATTTCGTCTTGCCTGGGTGCTTTTGTTATTTTCTATGGATTCTGAATAATCCTGCCCGTTTGGTTTATAATTCTCTATGAGTTTACCGATATCCTTTATCTCGTGGAAGCCCTCGGACGTTTTTACTTCCGTTAGCTTTTGGTAGTAATATGTCTGCTTATTGGCAGATTCGTTCCATGAAAGGTTATTCCTGAAATTTGACAACTGAGCCAGGTAATCTGCCAGCAACTGCTCGAAGAAAACAAGGTAGGCCTTGAGCTGCATCCGCTGTGCCTTTCTTAATACCGAGGCGCTGTCAGGCACTCCTTCCTGCCCCAGCATGTAATTCTTTGGGAACTCGTTTTGTATCGAGTAGAATTTAGCGGTATCGCGGTTAGTACCCACAGGCCATGGAAGATCGCTTTTAAAATCTTCAGGGAAGTGGCGGTGTTTGATGACATCCTTTATTTTCAGACTGGCAGCATAAGGCGGATCGAAGTAAATAAGCCCTTTGTTGAAATTGAACCTGTTGAACCGGTTCTTTGAATCCGTTTCATTGAAATCAAGTGCCAGCCTGAAAGTATAATCGAGCGGATCAGTAAGATGCACGCAATGCTTTTGCGCATTCTGCAGGCTCACCCATTTATTGCCCAGTTTTTTATAGCTGCTCAGGTGTATGTCCTTTACCGACTGAACACCGTCAATATCCATAATGATATTGATAAGGTCAGATGTGTAAATCACCTTTCTGTGGTCGAAAGCAGCCAGTTCATCATAATCGATAAAACCACGCTTCGCTACCGAGCCCAAGAATATTTCGTCTATACGCTTCCCTTTATCCAATAAATCCTGGAAACTATAAAGATTAATACCGGGACTGATATAACCATACAGATCGTTGTATATCTGAAACCAAACCTTTCTCGCATCAGCATCAGGTTTCAGCTCTATATCAGCACACACGCCCACCCTTTCTTCCTTGATGACAGCTACACGGTCAACATCCTCGCAAAGATTTCGCCAGTCGCGCAGCAGGTGACAAACGAAGTTGGTACAGCACTCCTCAAATTCCTCGCGCATCACATTGCCTGTATTGTTATTCCCGACAGGTCTATAGCGTTCCAGCGTCTCCAGGAAATTTCTATGGTACGACCATACAATGCCATAATCCTCCATTTCCAGCTTCACGGTGTAGAGTCCCTTCAACTTCAGTCGCTCAAAGGCATTGGGTGGCTGTATGGCGCTGAGCTCCGCCTTTTTCAGATCGTAGTATACCGGCGGCCGTGCAAATTCATCATCGTTGGTCAGTATCCAGACATTCCTCAGGCCCGGTACCTGGTCTATCAGCATCTTTCTGTAGTCTGCTACCGATACCGGATGCGACGTCAGTATCTTTTTAGCACTGAAGAACGATCTCGTTTTGGCCGGTGCTGTCTCGCCTGCATCTGTCAGCAAATCATTTATGTCGAATGAAGTACGATAACCGAGATCGGTAAGGGCATAGCACAAAAGCTCCAGTATGGTCACGCCGGGATCGTGGACATTATAATCAGTCCATATCCTTCCCGAAAGCTTTTGCAGGTGGTCTAAGCCTGTTTTGCGCAACAGCTCGTAGTCCTCTGCTGGAATACGCTTAGGAACAGCCGGTATCTTTGGTGTTTCAGTTGCTAGCATGTTGCGTTGGTATTCACAATATGGTTTTCAAATGCTACCGATGTGAGAATATTGCACTCTTTCTCTGCAGTTATCAGCTCCCCACACTTCGTATTGGTACTGGTCCTTATCACATCAAAATTGGTCACATAATCTATGTATGCCCGCTCCTCAATAAAATTTATCAGCTGCGATTTATAGATCTTTCCTTCAAACGATATCTGCCTCCTGCCATCAACACTCCACGGAGCGATAAAAGCAGCCAACTCCTTCTTCAGTTGGTTGCCATAAAAAGCCTCGTCACCAAACTCAGGTCTGATCTTCACATCACAAACGATCTTCAACGGCTCGTATTGGGGGTTGATGACCTCTATATGCGCAAATGCAGACGTCAGGCTGCTGATGTATTCCTTCACCGACTCTATCACTGATTTACTAACGCGTGGCTGCAAAGCATCCTGGAAGTTGACATTGGCCGGATTGGGCAACAGGACGATCATTGCATTACCCGTCACATATTCCGATTGCAGGTTGCTGTGCGAGATACATTTTACTTTATAGATGGATGGGAAACGCTCCAGCACCAGGCGCTCATAATCCCAGATACTCCAGGCCCGGCCCTTGTGTCTAAGTCTTTCACTTACACGTGTGTAGTAGCTCGCATCCTGTTCTTCAGGCCGTCCTCCATAAGATGCATACGGCTGCACTACTTTCTTAACACCGTTGATGCGTGTCTCCAGTTTAGTGATGGTACCCGCGGCCAGCGGCTTGCTCAATCTCGCAGGGTCATTGCTCCTGTTATCGTATACAGCTTCTATAGCCTGTGTTTCTATGCCGATGACGAATGGGTATGCCGTGCTGTCTTTCGGCACAGCAGCTTTTATCCAAACCAACCCATCGGTTAAAATGTTGTGCTTTGAAACCGCATCTGCGGGCAGGTTGAATTTGATGAACCCTGTGGTTGAGAAATTAAGCGTGGTGTTCTTAATGATATGTTCCTTGCCAAAGTTCTGCCAGTCGTTACCCGACAGATAACTCCAGGTAATTTTGTTCTCGTCACTTATTTCTTTGTCCAGGTCGCCGGTATCATCATGCATCTGGAAGAACACACTTACCACCTGCGAAGATGGCACACCACTCAAGCCGATCAGAAGATTGCCTTCGTCGATATATGTTGGGATCAAAGTATTGTTTGTATCCGTCAGCTTTTCTTCTCCAAATGGGTGCAAATGGAACAATGAATGTTCCTTCAAGTCTATAGTTGCCTGTGCCACGTAATCAAGATGCAGTGAATTGAATTCAGGTGTGTAAGGCGCATTGGGCAAAGGCGTAGTCGGCGTTGTCGTCTTTGCGATGGCTGCATTCGTCAATATCTTAGGATATTGCGCATGACCGAAATCATAACCCAACTCTATCTTGATGAATCCCCACCGGCTGTTTACCGCATAGTTCTTAGGCTGAGCATATTCATATTCACTTTTCAGCGCATTGCTTTTTGGCTTGAAAGTGTTGGTTGTTGAATGTTTTGAATTGTCCTTGTACTGCGCGCCATCATTATTCGGCAAATGCTTCCATCCGCCTTCATCCAGTATAGAAACTTTTCCGGGGGGATGGCCTTGTTGGAATACTTTCATCTTGTTTGCCGGTGTGCGCCATTGATCTAAAAATTCATTTCCCGCTGAAGAGTATTCCGCATAATGCGTCTTCATATTACCCGGAATACCTTTCCAGTTCATCGAAATGTGAAAAGATTTCAGGTATTTATTGAACGCCTCGTAAGCACCGATGTACAAAGTCGATTTATGCTTTACCGGTAGTGAACCAAAGGGGAAGAACGGCTTCGCAGGATCCAGCACGCCTCCGTCATTTTGTATGATCAGGCTTCTTAACCCGGTTACATTCACAGTCAGCTTGATGGATGACACAGGTACATTCTTCAGTATCGCATATGTATCCCTGAAATTATTCTCATTGCTATTATCCAGCCGCAAGCGCACGACAGGGTGTGTTGCAGCATAGCCTTCTTTATGCACTGCTTCATTATATGGTACCATCGCGGGATCACCTGGATCAAGTTTCACCAGCAGGTATTGCAGGCTGTCACCGGCAACATTATTCACTCCCGGCAAAGTATCTACCTCTGCTTTCTGCCATCCTCTCACCGAGGTATATTCCGCTATCAGTCCTTCACGTTTCAGGCTGGTAATTCCCTGCAGTTCCAGCGTGATCCTTCGCTTGCCTTCCGGCAGGTTAAGTACAGGTGATGAAAAAGCGAAACCTAATTGCGCCTGCATGTTCTCAGCCGACCCGAATGCCCGCCAGCTTTTAACGGCACCCGCGGGGTCAACAACGTTCTCAGTTAAGGCATTCTCCGCTTTAAATATATTCAGCGTGTTACCTGCATTTTTCTTCAGGAATACTGTCTTCACTTCAGCCACCTTCGCTTTATTGACGATCAGCTCATCATTCGTTTTAAAGTAGAGCGGTTTACCTGTATCGTCTTTACCTGCAAGCAACACCGTTCCCTTTGGCACGTTAACCTGTGCGGTATTCTTTTCAGGTTCGAAAAGCACAGCAACTTTGTCGGGCTCTTCTGCCAGTGGCTTCAGTTTCAGAATATCCTGGTAGTAAAAATCGAGTTGCTTCTTCGTAAGGTTGTTCAAATGATCCTGCGAAAAACCATATAGCTTCAGGAAGGTGACGAACAATGCAATATGTGGACTTGTACTGGCTTTTTCTTCCAGCTCAGCTATTGAGTCAAACTTCAGTTTCTTTGACTTATAATCATATACCTCTTCAAAGAAAGAGGTCCAGTCGCCGTCGGGCAGATTCTGATCATTATAATAAACAACCGACTCCGCAAACTTAGCTGCCTGTATCAACAGATCTTCAGCCGAACGTCCATCCAGTTTCACATAGTCCGGCCGCAGGGCATCAGGATACCTTTCGAACTGGTAGGTACCTTCGCGCTGAAGAGGATGTGGTATGTTACAAGATTCGCTCATGGTTGAATGTTCGTGCCCTCATTTAGGTAAAAAGGATACACGAGGTTGTGCCGTGTATTCGTAGCTCTTATCATATAATCTACCGAAACGATCACCAAACCTTCTTCAGCAGATGGTATCAGCGTCACGTTCTCCGGTTTTATCCTCGGTTCGAAATAATAGATGGCTGTAAACACAAGGTCTTTGATGTAAGTCTGCAAAGACACGGTCAAAGGCTCAAACAATATTTCATCCAGGTTGCAGCCATACTTAGGTTGCAGTATCCGCTCACCCACCCTGGTGGATAGCAACACTTCCATGCTGTTCTTTATATCGGTCTCATCGCTGATCATCACCACACCTCCCGCAGGTTTCGAGAACTGCGGTGGAAAGCTCCAGCCTGTACCGAGAAATGATCTTGTTTCTTCCATTTATTATCCTCCTATCATTACAGTCGGACATCCGACCACTGCCATTGCCCCACAGATGCATGCATCTGAAGTACGTATCGCAGGTTTACCTCCTATCATTACCGTAGCGCTACCCATCGGAAATGCCGAAACCGTAACATGCCCGGTGTTGGGCGGTATCACACAGATATGCGTGTCACCCACCACTGAGGCTGGCATTCCTCCGATCATCACCGTTGGTGTACCGGGACCAACTACAGTTCCACCATGGTTCGTTGTATCGCCTGTTCTTGCTGCTGATGGCATCTAGTTAATATTTACCAGTGAACCTTTTATTTCTGTTATCGCGCTCGATTTAAAAGCAGCTCCTGCCGATCCTTCACCCTTCAGGTTGGCGCTGGCCTTTATCTCTACGTTTATTCCTTCTATCTTGATATCGCCGGTGGCTTTTATCTGCACGTCCTTTGCACTTTCCATAATTATCCCATCGGTATTCATTTGCATTTTATTGCCATTCTCATCTTTCAGCGTTATACCTTTTTCATCATCGCTGATAATAATGGTATTGCCTGCTGGTGTTTCTATCGTGATACTTTTTTTCTCATCATCGAAGATGAGTTTCATTTTCTCCCTCGTAACAAAACCTTTTTGATGATTGTCATCGCTGCCAGGCAATGGTGCAGGCAGCTTACTGCTGTTCATCATGCCCAGCACTATCGCATTGCGCGGGTCATCATTTAGAAAACCCACCACTACTTCATCACCTATTTCAGGTCGGAAAAAACTTCCGCGTTCTTTACCTGCATCGAGGCATGCTATTCTCGCCCATACGGCTTCGTCAGCTTCTGACAAGCCGGGTATCTTTAAAAGAATGCGGTCCTCACCCTTGGGGTCGTCCTGCAGTTGGGCAACAATGCCTATCTGCAATCCATTGACAGATGGGAGCAGGCCACCTGCAGGTTTATCGGCTATATCGGTAAAGCGTTCGGCATGCGTGGCGAAACTCATACCGAATTGTATATCGGTTTCCCATTTGCCGTGCGTGATAAAGTGGCGTACGCCCGATACGTAGGCTTTACCATTAAACCTTTCACCTACACCATGCAGGCCAATAATATCGCCGGGCTGTATTGCCGCAAAGCCGATACATTTTGCGCGGCCCTTTATTTTCGAAAGTTTTGTGCGTGCAGCTTTAGCATCAGCAACAGCTTTTATCTCGGCCGTTTCCAGCTGGTTGGGCAGGCTGATCTTCAATTGGGGATCGCCTACTGCAGTTGCTGCGTCGGTGCTTGAAAAATTGCCGGGTTCTGCCAGTGAGCTGCTGCCGTCTTCTTCCTGCGACGCCTGATCGGCAGCACTCCATGTCTTTGCTTTCCATTCTTTGAAGCTGCTTCTCGCGTCAAGCTCTGCTTCAAATTCCAGCATGGATGTACCATAATACAATTCCAGCTTCGCATCGCCGCTTACATCGGGCTTCTTTATCGTTAGCTTTTCGTTCTCATTGATAACAGCGAGCCCGTTCATCTCCGCGCGCATCACCACGAAGTCCCAATCGGTGGCATTATACTGAAGCAAATGTTCGTGGGTTACTGTTGTATCTTCTACCTCTTTTTTCTGGCTGTATTCATCCAGTATTGTAGAGATGGCATCGCTATCCTTGCTATCAGGAAACAGTCTGCTATTTCTCGAAAGAGCCAGTTTGAAACAATTGTGTTTCAGCGTTATCACCAACACAGGCGTATCGTTCTGGATCACCTTGATAGCATGCTTTATGATCGTTCCTTTAAAAATGGTTTCTTCCTGTTGGTGATACCCAGCTTTTATTTCTAAAGCAGCACCCGGAACAAAATCAGGTTTATCGCTCAACGGAAATGTTTCCGCAGAAACATCGCCATCAAGAAAAATGACCTCCGCTTCGCTAATTCTGTTCAATGCCTTGCTCACCGTTATCACCATTACCTGGTAGGTCGACGAGATAGCTTCGCCGTCCAACAGTATCGTATATGTCGGAAGGTCGCTATTCGCAGGAGTGGGTACTAACCGGTTACTATTCTCAGGCATTCTTGGTCGTTTTTTCTAAAGGGGGAAAGAATACATCTGTCCCCGTAGCTACACGCCTGAAACTGTTCAGGCCATTCACTTTGGCAACATCCAGGTAATACTGGTTGTTATCATAGATCGAGTAGGCCATGCTTATCAGGCGTTCTGTTTGCTTTACCGTGCGTTTGTGGGTCAGGTCGGGCGAGCTTTTACTGTTCACCATCTCACTCAGCTCCTGGTCCACGCAACTGGTCAATGTTATCGTCACTTTAGCACGCAGTGGCGTACCGTCAGCTTTGAAAAGCGTGTAGTTGACATCCACCGTTTTCATCACTGTCTTCAGCAGCACAGCCCCATAGCGCACCATTACATAGTTGGGCGCATGCGTCGTACCGTTGTAGCTATATACCACTTTCAGAAACCGCTCCACTTCATCGGGAACACTCTTCTTCTCCGCGGTCACAGCACCTGTACCATCAATGATGAACTCGAACTGGAAATCCTGTGGCTTGATCTTCTTGAACCGCATTTCACTGGTGGTAGATCCGTTACCCTGCGATTCTTCCCTGTCAACCTGCAGCTTGACTGCTATGGCAGCCGGGTTGAACATTACCTCGTACTCACCCGCCTCGGCATTCTTCTCCGAAAAGTCGATGGCTTTATAAGCGGTAAACTTCAGTTTGGTCAGTTGTCCGTTTTCCAGATGGCTTGCCATGTTGTGCTAGCGTTCGTTGATGTTTCTAAGTTTGCTCAATACCTGGTCGATGATCTTTTGCACAGCGGTGTCGTCCACTTTAGCCGTACCTCCGTTGCCCGAAGACGTAGAGGACTGCTGCGGTGCAGATTCGTCGATGGTTGCTTTTATCACCAGTTCCCTTATTTCTACAGGCATAGTTTTAAGTTAGCGAAGCCATCCGTTCCGACCGCTGATAGGCCAGCTCGAGTACTTCGATCACAAAAGAGTTATCCGTTGCTTTCAAGTCGGAGACATTCCATTTAACCGGGTAAACGCCGTTGAACTTCCATGCCGCAGCCGGCTCGTGCTTTTCGTTGAGCAGTGTCACCTGCACGTCGCAAAGCTTAAAGTCGAAATTGTACATGGCTCCGCGTACCCAGTCGTTTAACGGCGATGATTGCGTTGTGGGCATACCCCTTTTCAGCACGAGGTTCGGAAACTTCGTACGCACCGGAAGTTTATACACGAACCTGTTCTCGCCGCCTTCTACCAACTCTTCGGCAGATAGTTCGGCATTCAGGCCGGTCACTTCCTGGAAACGCGTGTCGATCTCGGCCTCGCTGTCCAGCCCTTCAAATACTACTTTGAAGTGAAAGCCGGGCGAAGGATATATTGCCCCTGTTGCCATCAGCTACTATGGTTTTGAAACAGTGATCCCTTCGTGCGCCACTTCCATGGTCTCTATCGATACCTCGTTGCCGGTAGCTTTTAATGCACCACCGTCAACTTTTACAGGAAATGCGTTGCGCACTTTCCAAACCACAACCGGCTCATGTTTTTCGTTGAGGAGCGATATCGTGATATCCCGCCTCTCTATCTTGTTGAGCTGAACGGTATTCCACCACTGGAACATTTCGTTATCGCCGGCTATCACACCACGCTTCAAAGTGATGTTGCCATACTTCTGCATACCCGGCATTTTGATGGTCGAATAGTCGGGGCTAAGGCCGTCGCGGTATTCGATCACCTGCGTCTCCACGTTCAGGCCCGACACTTCTGTGAAGCCCAGGTTGGTTCCCCCCCATTCAACGCGGAAGTGAAAAGCGGGTATTGGATATTGTGTTGCCATTATTTTCAGGTTATATCGTTAATAGATCTTGTTTCGAAAAAATTATGATTGCTGCAGTTTGTGAGAGAATTTGAGTACCACAAATTCAGCAGGCCTTACCGCAGCCATGGCTATTTCCACGTTCAGGTAGCCATTCAGGATATCCTGCGCGGTCATCGTAATACCCAATCCGCAACTCACGATGTAGGCATGCTCCGGCTTTGCACCTGCCAATGCGCCACGGCGCCACAGGTTATTAAGGAAGTTCTCGATCTGTGCTTTGATGCGCAGCCAGGTATTGGCATCGTTAGGCTCGAACACAGCCCAGGAGGTAGACTTCTTGCAGCTTTCCTCAACGAAATTGAAGAAACGGCGAACAGGTACATACCTCCACTCGTTATCGTTGCCCGCCAGTGTACGCGATCCCCATACCAGTACACCTTTGCCATAGAAGGGGCGAACAGCATTGATAGATTTGCCTGCATTGGTATCTACGTTCATGCCTTCCTGGGTTTTGTCGTCTATGAAAGTGTCGACACCTGATACCGATGAAAGACTAACATTAGCAGGAGCTTTCCATACTCCACGGTCGCGGTCTACCATAGCGATAACACCCAGTACAGCACCACTCGGAGGCATAGTAGTTACCTTCGAGTTAAGCACTTTCAGAATGCTTTTATAACCCGGCACGAGTTTGACCATCGACTGCTCGAGACTGGTCTCGTATCCGCTTCCTAGAGAAACGATAGTTGCCACCGCAGATTTCAGCTCGTTATGGATGGTATTCAGGACAAACAGGGCAGCATCCCTGCGAGAGTCCTGCGTACCGTCTGCCGGTATCAGCTCTACAGCAGGTGTCAATACCATTCCTTTCAAAATGTTCTCGCCATCTACTGATTTATACTTAGCGCTAACGCCTGCGTACGTAACGCCCGGTGCAGGATCTTTCAGCTTAGTTGTGGCCAATGCATCATTGTCAAGGTCTATCAGCTCCTGCAGGATCGGCTTCACATTGATCTTAACGAAATTCTTATTACTTGCCAGGAAATCAGGATGCCCGATCACTTTAGTTTTTACCAGGGCATCGTTATTGTTGATGATCATGCCATCTACCTGCAGTGCATAATGGAACAAGTAGTTGAATATGGCTTTAAGCTTGCCCATTTTGCCCGCTTCATTAGCATCCCTGTATTCACCCAGCAAAAAAGCGTAAGCGCTGTCTGAATTGGTTGAAGCATTTACGGTTGCATAAAAAGCTTCCAGCCCGGTTGCGATATTCTCGTTATCGCCGGGTGTGCCTGTAACACCTGTCAGCAATTCGTAGTTAGCTATCTTATCCTTGATCTTCACACCATCCGTGTCAACATCGGTATCCTTAAAGAAATCTTTGAACTTTCTTGATACTCCCGACTGCTCAATATTGTTGTTGATATCCTTAAACCGGAAGGTTTTGTCGTATACAGTTTTGATGTGCGGGTGGTAAGCAGCACCATACTTGATGTAGTTCATGCCCACATTGGTACGGAAAGAGTCTATCGAGCTGGCGAGGTTCTCTGTTCCATTACCGTTATTCATACGTTTCAGGTCGAAGATGCAGAACCTGTCCCCAAGTTCACCACATTGTTTCAACGCCTTTTGATGCAATGAGCCCAGCTTATCCGCATCCAGCGTTACACCATCAGGGAAAGCGATCAGTGTCGGTTCATCAAATTTGCTTAACGCATCAATGCCTGCGCCAAGATCTACATCATCTATATCGGCATCGTAATCGCCAACGGAAACGATATAGCAAGGTCCGCCACCGTTGTCGTAAAACGAACGAACAGCGTCGTAGAG
>CAMPKG010000027.1 GCA_946887085.1 uncultured Sphingobacteriales bacterium | reverse complement strand
ATACTGTTGAGAGCACCGGGGTGGGGTTGGCGATAGTAAAAAAGATACTCGATGAGAAAAAGGAAACGATAAAAGTGAGTTCCGAGCCCGGGAAGGGATCAGTTTTTTCTTTCACCTGGCCTAAAAAATAGCGCATGGATAAAGTAGTGAACATTTTAATGGCGGAAGACGACCAGCTGGACGTGATCAATATACAGCGGTCGCTCGACAAGATGAACATATTGTACCAGCTTCACGTGGCTAAAAATGGCGAGGAGGCGATCGACATCCTGCGCGATCTTGAAGGGCACGGCATGAGCAAGCTGCCCGATTTTGTATTGATCGACATCAATATGCCCAGGATGAATGGGGTAGAGCTGCTTGCTACCATCAGGCAAACCGAGGAGTGGAAACAGCTTAAGTGTTTTATGATCACCACATCAAGTGAAAAGGCCGACATGGAGAAAGCAAGAGCTCTTGGCGTTTCCGGGTATATCATAAAGCCTTTTAAACTAAGTAATCCTTCGTCGATGGATGCGTTCAACCTGATGATAGACCTGATGAACACAAAAGTGTAAACTAAAACAGTATTCCCTTTACGTGAACAACAGGCCATCTGCGCGCTGCTCAAGTTCTATGATAGCCTGGTAGTTCTGCCCGGCGAGCATGTTCCCTAAAATAACTTTAATTGGCCGGTGTTACCGTTTCTTTTTTCCTTTGGTGCAGGCTCATGAAAGTTTGACAATGTAATGCCCAGTAGCCGGACCTTTTTGCCGTTAAGGTCTGTTGCTGCAAGCAGACGTTTCGAAACTTGGACGATCGTCGCGGTGTCATTTATCCCTTCCTGCATCGATTGGCTTCTTGTTATCAGTTTAAAATCGCTGTACTTTATTTTTACTGTTATCGTTCTGCCTTTCAGTTGATACCGTTCCAGCCTGTCGTGCACCATTTTTGCGATCTTTTCGAGTTCTGCATTCATTTCGCCGATATCGGTGAGATCATAAGGGAAGGTGTCCTCTGCACCCAGTGACTTGGTTTCCCGGTCCGGTCTTACCGCGCGGTCATCCTTACCCCTTACAATGCGGTAATAGAAATAACCGCTCTTGCCAAAATGCCTGACTAATTCGTCTTCTGTAAGTTTCTTGAGGTCAGCTCCCGTATTCAGGCCTATGCCTTTCATTTTTTCAGCGGTTACTTTACCTACACCAAAGAATTTTTCAACAGGCAGCTGCTCCATGAATGCTTCTATGGCCGATGGTGCAATAAATGTCAGCCCATCAGGCTTGTTCATGTCAGAGGCTATTTTGGCTACAAATTTGTTTACTGACACACCTGCAGAGGCAGTCAGCTGTAATTCTTCTTTTATCGCTTCCTTTATCTGTTTTGCTATTTCTATTGCTGATCCGATATTTTGTTTGTCGTGCGTTACATCAAGGTAAGCCTCGTCAAGGGACAATGGTTCTATCAGGTCAGTGTATCGCGAGAATATTTCGCGTATGTTTCGTGATACCTCTTTGTAAGCAGCAAACCGGGGAACAACAAATATTGCCTCGGGGCAAAGCTCGAACGCTTTTTTTGAAGGCATGGCGGAACGTATCCCGTATTTCCGTGCCTCATAACTTGCAGTAGCAACAACGCCCCCTCGTCCCTGTGGTGAACCTCCTACCACGATCGGTTTGCCGCGGTATTCGGGATTGTCGCGCTGCTCTACCGATGCATAGAATGCATCCATATCGATATGGATGATCTTACGTTGTGGTGGTTGTAATGCGTCGGTTGACATCTTTGCAGCTTCAGCAAATATAACGGAATGCTATAGCCTTTAATCAAGCGGCAGGGGCAACTCGTACTGCCTGCTCCCGTCTTTAGCGCTTGTTTCAAAAATTACCAGGTGGAGGCTCGTGTTGGGTTTTCGTGCCGGCGGTTTTACAGAAAAGGAAAACTTGCCCCATTCAGGCGCACCTGCGTCGGTAGTTACATAGCCAGATGCAAGCTCGTTATGGCCATCTTCAATTATCCAGCTGAAGGAAGCCTCGAATATCTGGCCTTCACCTGTTATAAGATATTTGCCCCCGGCTTGTTTATTGACGCTCACATTCCTGAATCTTTTGTTCGCATAGACCCGTCCTTCCGTTGTCTCATCCTTACCGTCTGTCTGCTTCTCATCAGCCGGCGCGGTTTGTTCTGGGGGCAGAGCCTCGGTTTGTTGCTTATCAGCCGAAGTGAGTGGCTCATTCTCTTCAAGCGTGTTGGTTTCCTGTTTCAGCGTGTCCGCCGCTGAGATGCGCTCTTCAGATTGTCGCGTGTTGTTCGAGCATGAGAGCAATAGGAAAGTTGCAATTATGATATATTTCATACCAATCCTCCACACAAAAAAAGAGCCAGCAATTTGCCGGCACTTCTTATAAAGAGGAATCGCCTAGTATTTTACCAGTTTGTAATTATGTTTCTGATCGCCCGCCTGCACCGTCAACAGGTAAACACCGGCGGGAGCATTGTTCAGATCCAATTTTTCGGTGGTGATACCTTGCTGCACCGTTCCTGACTTTTCCAACATCACGCGACCTCTGATATCCGTTACCACCAGCTCAACCTTTCCCGCCACGCCTGCAAACCGTAAAGTATAGTAACCATCAGAAGGATTTGGGTAGATATCCATTTGCAGGTCATTGTGGACGTCTGTTACATTAACCGCGTTGAAAAATGAAACGTCATCGATGGCTATATCACTTTCTAACCCGGCGCCTGTTACACCCCTGAAACGCACATTCACTATTTTGCCACCGAATCCGGCCAGGGGCACTATGACAGATTTCCAGCTATTGCCCTGGTCACCTGATATCACGGGCATTATATCATCCGTCCATTGTCCGTCTGTCAATACATCTACGTGTAGCTCACCCATAGCGGAACCGGACATGTGGTAAGCGAACTTTAGTTTCGGGCTCAGTGCACCTGAAAGATCAATACAGGGCGATATCAGGTTTGCCTGCTCACCAAAGCAATCTGATGCTTCTATATAGGCATACTGTCCATCAGGGGTGCCTGGTTTGAAATCCTGTTGCGGTCCCGTTGTTCCCGGCGCTATGGCCGATGGGGTGGGCCCGCTGTTGATGCGCCAGTCTGCACTGTCGTCAATATTGTTCAGGTCGTTTGTCCAGCCGTCAGCAAGATTGCATACATGAAGGCCGCAGTTAGCGGATGTATCACAAAGTGTAAAAGTTTCAAAATCCTGGCTGAGTGGAAGTGGTTTAACAACCGGGTAAGATATTGTCTTCTGCCAGCTGAACGTATCGTTGAATGGACTAAGATCACCTGCGGCTTCGGCCCAAACTTTCAGGTCGTGTGTCCCAGCAGTTGAAAGCGTGACAGGCTGGCTGAATGTAAAAGTAGCAGTGGCGAACGGGTTTACCGGCCCTGCAAAAACTTCGCTGACAGGCGCAGCATTGTCCACTGCATATTTTACCGGTATGTTGCTCATGTTGGTATTACCATTGTTCTTTATCTCGATACGCACAGAGTCCTTGAAGGGTGTTGCATTACAGCTGATAGCTGTGTTAGCAACAGGAGATATGCCATTGGTAACAGCAATGTCGGTAGTAATGGTACAGTTAAATGGCAATGCCTGGTATTGTTGCGCCAGCGCGCGACGGCCTTTACAGTTGTTGGGGCCGGTTGCCTGTACGCTGAACCAACCGGGTTGTAGGGTGTTCACTCCTTTTACAACGCAAGACGTGGTGGTTGAAGATCCGGCGGAGTCCATATACTTCTGTCCCAATATCGAAACGATATAACCGGTGGCGCCTGTCACCGAAGAATAAGTGACAAGCAAAGAGTCGTAACAAACCCAAACTACGTTGAGGTTTGTAGGTACGCCAATAATAGAGAATGGCGCATTCGACTGATCGCTGGATGAACCACGTGTAACGCGTATTAGAGCTTCGCCGGTAACTGTTGATGGCGGTGTCCAGTCAAAATGCCTGAGGCTTGAAGAAACTGTAGTTGCGATATTTGACCAGGTAGCACCATTGTTGGCAGAGTATTGCAATGAAAATGTTCCGGAGTTGCCATGCGCGTCCCAGCGTATCGTTTCCTGGATACCCGGTACCAATGATTCGCCACCACTGGGATAGATCAGTGTAACGTCGCTATTAACGAACTCATAGACCATGTAATAACGTTGTGGCCCCTGGGGCACCTGGGTGCCGGTTACAGTCACTGTGTAGTTGCCCGCAGCAGGATTTGGGATGGTAACTTGCTCCACATTGTTAAGGGTGTCTACACCTTGCACGGCAGGCAGGTTTACGAGCGTCGCGTTCTTTGTCGGGTTAAGTATCCATGGAAATACCTGTGTCGACGAAGGTGTAGTGACCTTCATATCGAGATTATTTACCAGCGCTTTTGCCGCCCCGGCTGTTGCCTCATAGTCGTGCCAGTAGACCATTACTCTCACTTCTGAAACTCCCGACGGTACAGTGATCGTATGATTCTTGACACCGGTGTGCGTTACAGAGTCGTAACTGTATTGGTTATTCTGCAGAATAGTCAAAGCCCTGCGTGCGTTCACACGTCCCCATCCGAATTTATAATCGGGTCCCGCATTGCCGAGGTCGTCTGCAGTGTTGAGCATAACTGCTTTCATTAGTGCAGAACGCGGGTTGTTGCCACTGTTCAATGATTTGTATGCGTGGTAAAGCTGTGCCAATGTACCTGCAATACCGGGGCAAGCCATTGAAGTTCCGCTCTTGGTCACATAGTTGTGAGGATTGCTGGTTGAGTATACAGAAGAGCCTACAGCACAGATGTCCGGCTTGATACGCCCGTCGCGTGCTGGGCCCCGGCTGCTCGAGGTGGAGAGACCATCGGTATAATTAAGGTTACCCGTCGTCATCACATTCTTTGCCTGTTTGTGTCCGCCCGTAATGTTGGCCCAGCCAGGCCCGGCGCCCCAACCGAAATCGGAACTGCCTGCATTACCTGCGGAGAATACGTGTATGAGCTGCGGCATCGTATTGGTTTGTATATCCATCATCCGCGCCAGCGAGGTATAGCCTGAGTTATTGCCATTGCTGTAAGAAGTAGATGTGATGCGTACACCATGTTTGTTGTAGTGGCTGTTAATACTATCGAATGCCTGGTAGCCACTAGGAAAGCCGCCGACTCCGTAGGCGCCCAGCTGTGCGCCGAATGCCATACCGCGGCCGACCGGGTTTCTATTGCCGGCGGCAAAAATGGTTCCCGCGCAGTGATCGCCATGGTCTCCGCTGTTATTAGTTATGAACTGTCCGTACATCCTGCCGTGGTAATCAATATGAGGTCCGATGACACCATCATCATTCAGCGCTACGGTAACACCAGTACCATCATACTTCAAACCATTGGAGTAGTCCGTCGCCAGCATATTAGACCTGTGATCTGTACGGCCAACGAGGTTGTCAGGACGCGGGTTGTCGTCGAACGGCTCTAAATAGTAGATATAGGGCAGTGCAGCGATCGTATTGATCTGGCTGGTGTTAATAATAATACGGTGTGCGTCGATATCGTCTATGGAATACAGCAGTTTTGCGCCCGCCTGCTGCAACCATTCGCCCACTTCCACGGACGATAAGCCCGGGTGGTGCAAAACGTTAAGCTCTATTTTACCTGGCCCGCGCTTAGCCCACTTGGGATATGTACCCTTTGACAACAGCTCGTCGAGCTTGTGACGTGGTTCTATTACAAAGATCGAACGGATATTGCCATCATCTATCTGTGACAGGGCCAGCGACGCAGGTATGGCCGCAGTGAATGTGTTATGCGGCAAGTAGTTGTATAACCGCACACCCTTGTTTTCGATAGCACGCTTCTGCTCTTCGGTAGGGATGTCTTTGAACTGTATGAACCTGAAATAAAAACCGTTTACAAGCTCGGCATTTTTATAGCTCAGGTCACCTACGCGGTTTTCTGCAGGAACAAAGCTGCCTGACTGCAGCTGAACAGAATAGTTTTGGGCCCTTACGGTAATAGTGACCAAGGACAACAGGGACAGGAATAATAGTTTTCGCATCAGATTGAGTTATATTCTAAAGTTATTGATTTTGCGAATATGATCTCACATAAGCACATGAAAAAAGCCGGTGCATTTGCACCGGCTTCATTTTATGATCTGATCGTCTTAATAGTTTATAAGACCGTTGATGTTGGTAAAATTGGCAATACCCTGACCATAAGGAACCGTGATGGTTCCGGTAAAGCTGCCCGTTGCATTTTTGAATTTACCTGTTCCGCCAACAAAATCGCAGGTGATAGTACCTACGGCTGCTGTTGCAGTATACATCAGGTTGTAAGGATAAGTATGACAAAACAGCTCGTCACCATTTGCAGCAACAAACGAACCGCACTCTACACCTACATGATCACCTATTTGCTGGCCATTTTGTATCAAAGGAGCCACGCATGGTTTGATCATTGAGGTGGCATTGCCAAGATGGCTTAGGTTACCTGTTCCTGCCAATGTTCCGATCGGGAAGAACGAACCGCATTCGCAAGGAAGGTTGGCTTCCGTACCAAATGCATACACCATTGAACCTGTAAAAGGTACTCCGGCTTTTTTAGAGGTGGCTTCTGTGTTTGCCGCAGGTTTTGCATCGCAAACAATGTTGTCTGATTTTTTACACGAAGCAGCAAACAAGGTTGCGCCTGCAGCGAGTAATAAAAGCTGATTTCTCATAACTGGGATTTTTACGATGACAAAGGTATTACGTCAGTTATGAGATTTTTGTAAACTGTTAGTTAACGAGCATTAAAATATATGCTTAAATATCTAAGAGTTTCCTATTTGATTGGTTAATATAGTATTACAAACTGGAAAGGAACTGCATAGTGTCAACTCCATCGGCATATTCTGACAGCATAGGGCACTGCGACTGCCCAAAAGGCGTTAGCCCGTGACCAACAATACATTGAATATCCTCGCTGGCCTGCAATTCTGCAACCAGTTTTTCGCGGTTTTCGTAAAAACGATAGTGTAATACGCTGACAGTTGAGAAGGGCAGCTCATTTTCTACCAGCAGCAAGCTGTTGTTGGTATAGTGAGGTACTCTATTGAGCAGGTAAATTGCCAGGTGGTAATCATAATTGTTCTTGTACTTATTATGGTCCACCAGGTTTTCGTATGGCTCAAACGCTCTCATAAGTATGGTAAGGTCGTAGCCTTTGGGTACGCAAACCTGTGTCACATTCCTGCAGCCCAATCCAAAATGGCTGAATATGTCTATAGCCAGTTGTTGAAGATCCTCCTCGGTTTCTTTTCCATCCAGAACCGCAACTGAAGTACGGTTGCGGCGTATGATGTGCGGGTATTTAGCAAAGTATTGTTCGAAATAGCGGGCGCTGTTATTACTTCCGGTTGCTATATAGGCATCACAGCCATTCAGTCGTTCCGCGATGTGTATTTGTTGTGTTACCTCCGGTTCCCATTCGGCCATTTTTCTTAGAATATGGGCGATCAATACTTCATCCTTCGAGGAAAGTTTGAGAAGAAGCTTGTGGCCGCTAACAAAACCGCAGAGAAGATCGTGGAAGCCAACCATTGGCAGGTTACCCGCCATCACGATTCCCACTGTTTTAGGCGCTGCGGGTAGTGTATATTTTGATATCCATGCACGCAATTTATCTTCCCGCAAAAATTCATTGGCAATATTGCGGGCGGCCATGGTTATATGTGCCGGTGTAAACCACGCATTAGCAGACACAGCGCGCTCCTTCGCCTGTTCCCATTGCGGGTCGTCAGACAATAGATATTGGCCCAGCCTTACTAATAATTCTATCCTTTTTTCTAATGTGAGCATGGATTTTCTTTTCCGGCTGCAAATTGTAAATTTGTCTGGACATAAACTAAAAAACAATGGCGATCAAAATAACTGATGAATGCATCAATTGCGGGGCCTGCGAACCGGAGTGTCCCAACAATGCGATCTATGAAGGCGGTGTAGAATGGGCGGTAGCAGATGGTACGTCTGTAAAAGGAGATTTTGTTTTAATGGATGGTTCTCATACCGATGCTGATGAGCGCCACGCACCGGTTGCTAATGATACCTATTACATCACGCCCAACAAGTGTACGGAGTGCCAGGGTTTTCATGAAGAGCCCCAGTGCGCCGCGGTATGCCCGGTCGACTGTTGCATCCCGGACGAAATGTATCGTGAAACAGTAGACGAACTGCTTGCTAAAAAAGACAAACTGCATTTATAAGAAACAAGGTAGCCATCGGCTACCTTGTCTGTTTTAGTTTGTTTTCACTTCACCGACTTTTTTCCACGTGTTATCCGGCAGGCCGAACTGGTCTATTTTATCGGCCATGACCCTGAAATAGGTCGGGCCGAAGTTGGCATTGTATATTCTCTTTTCTTTTTCACCGAATTTAAAATAGTAAACCAACCCCGGCAGGTCTTGAATCAGAGATTCGTAGTTATCGCTGCAGGTATCTACCCGTAATTTCTTGAATTCCCCTATGATCTCCAGGGTCTTAGCGCTGCCTACATTTTTTTCATAAATGCCCTCGTATTCGGTAAAGCTGCGGCTGGTATAGCGCACTTTACCATCGGGAAATAACTCTATGAGATAAGCCGGGCACCTTCCAAAGCAAGCTGTACGTTCCATTCCCACATAATTAAGCGTGTTGGCGGCTTTTGCGGTTGTGGCAGATTTTTGGCCGGTGGTACTATTCTTCTTTTGCTGTGCGCAGGCGGTCATTACAATTATCAGCAAGGCAGCGATACCAAAAAAGTTTTTCTTCATTTTTTTCTATTTTCCGTGGCCAAAGATAAGCCTTTGACATTGTGACGATTTAAAAACCTTAAAACAAATATGCTGCCAGATAACAATCAAACCCTTTTTCATCGCCTAGCCTTAACATTTGTTAAAGATATCGGACCTAGACGTGCCAGGACTTTATTGGCACATTTTGGTGGCGCGGAAGAAATATTCGGAGCTTCACCCAAAGAAATAAAACAGGTTGAAGGCTTTTCAGAGGCGCTTGCTAAGACTTTTAAGGATACCGGGGCATTTGAACAGGCCGAAAAGGAATTGAACTGGGTGCAAAAGCATGGAGTTTCGGTTCTCTGGCAGGACGATGAGGCTTATCCGTCGCGACTGAAGAACTGCGTGGATGCGCCGGTGCTTCTTTACTATAAAGGCAACGCTGATCTGAATACGCAAAAAATTGTTGCAGTAATAGGGACACGAAAAAGCACGGACTATGGCCATCGCCTTACTGAAGAATTGATCAACGGGTTAAAGAATGAGGAGAACATTATTATAACAAGCGGCCTTGCTCACGGGATAGATGCGCATGCACATAAAGATTCGCTGAACGCAGGTCTTTCAACGGTTGGCGTGTTGGGGCATGGACTCGACAGAATTTACCCCGCTACCAACAAAGCCCTGGCAAAAGATATGGTTGTCAATGGTGGCTTGCTTACAGAGTTTCCATCGGGTACACTACCGGACAGATCGAACTTCCCGATGCGGAACAGGATAGTTGCCGGCATCAGCGACGTAACCATAGTTGTTGAGAGCGATATAAAAGGCGGAGCCCTGATAACTGCGCGTATTGCCGCCAGCTACAATCGCGAAGTGGCAGCATTTCCGGGACGCGTTTATGATACGCGGTCAAGCGGCTGCAACGAACTCATACGCACCAATACAGCGGCTATAATAACCGGTGCTGACGACTTACTGGAGTTGATGAACTGGAGAAACGAGAAAAAGAATAAGTCAGTGCAGAAACAATTGTTCATTCAGCTTTCGCCGGATGAACAAAAGATCATTGACCTGCTACAAACAAAGGACTCCGTTCATGCAGATGAACTTCTGTACCAGACAGGAATAGCCAACTCTCAGCTGGCGGCTGTATTGCTGCAATTGGAAATGCAGGGGCTCGTGAAAGCGCTGCCCGGCAAACAATATCGTATCAACTGACGGCGCAGTATTTGCTATTTCCACGTTGTGGAAGACGGTAAAATATATATAGGCACTTCGGGATGGAGTTATAAAGACTGGAAGGGAGTCTATTATCCTGAAAAACTTAAAGCAACAGACTGGCTTACATTTTACGCAGGCGATTTTGATATCGTTGAGATCAACTCTAGCTTCTACAGGCTGCCTACCAGGGAAACTGTTGAAAACTGGACGAAGAAGGTGCCGAAGGATTTTAGATTTTGTCCCAAGGTAAGCCGCTTTCTTACACATATAAAGCGGCTGAAAGAACCGGAAGAATCCATGGAGCGTTTCTTCGACCGGTTCGATCCAATGAAGAAAATGCTGGGTCCGATACTTATTCAATTACCTCCCAATTTAAAATTCGACTACGACGTGACTGAGCATTTTTTCAAACTGCTGAAGAAGAAATACAGGAAGTTTGATTTTGCAATAGAAGTGAGGCACGAAACCTGGATGGATAACGTTCCACTTGACCTGATGGCGAGTTATGATATAGCATTTACTATCTCACAGTCCGGCGTTGGATTCCCTTACTCCGAAATGGTAACAGCGAAAAATATTTACGTGCGCTTTCATGGACCAAAAGAGTTGTACGCTTCGTTGTACACCGATGCTGCACTGAGAAAATATGCGAAGAAATTCAAAACATGGCTTCAAGAAGGTCACGACATCTGGGTATTCTTTAATAATGATTGGTATACCTATGCAATACAGAATGGAAGAAGTTTAAAAAAGATGATGGGGATTTGATTGTCCCTATTATAGACTGTGACTATGGCAATTTTTCGAGCAAGAGTCTGCGTTTCCGTTCGTATTGCCTGATTATCAAAATGCTGATCGCTAAGGGCCCCGATACAACCTCATCATTTGTTTATATATCGTAGCTATCTGTTGGATTGTTTGATACGTTTGTTGTGAAATCATTTATTCACCATCTAAAACAACCATCATCATGTCAAGCGTTCTCTCAACGTGGGCTCAGTCGCCTATTCATCTCACTGAAACATTAAACGACGCAGTATGGGCAAATGCCGGTAAAATGGCCATACCCGGGGGCTTTCTCATGCTCAAGAATGATGCGCATTTCCTCTATGCAGCATTGGACCTGGTAAAAGATACGAGCAACGACACCGGGACCGGAGATTATTTCTGGTTCACGTTCGACCGCGACCGCAACGGTAACATCAATCCTAACGTGGATGTAAACTACGGGCTATATCCCGGCCAGCCGGATAAAATGGGCCGTCAGTATTACCTGGGACCGGGTACATGGACCGGCCTGTTGAATGAGATATCTCAAAGCGCCTGTAAAATGGCGTTTGAAAGTTCTCCAAATTCACCATCTGCACACCGGATATGGAAGCTAAGGTTTGAGATCGCGGATCTGAAGGTTTCATTTGCGCCATCGAGACTTCCACCATTCACAAAGTTTGGTATCAAAGTGCATTCATCTGCATCACCAGGTTTTGATCACAATACGCCTGCTAATTTCTACACCAGTTTTGCCGGCCTGCACACGCTCTATTTTTCACGCAAGCCAGTTGTGCCATCTACGGCAGAAGGACCGGTATTGGGATCAGTGGGGCTGATACCGACAACCAAGATCAATGCGGCAACCGGAAAGGCTACTACTGATCCCGGTTACTATGTACATGTACAGAATGCAGCCTTCGGCGGCGTGCTGAATGTTATAGGTAACCGCACCACTTTGCAGAACGTATGGGCTGCCGGTGCGCGTAAGTACAAGATCCGTCATCGCGAGGGTAGCAGCGGAAGTTTTGCGGATTACAGGAGTTCCTGGTACAATTATCGGTGGAATGGGGTTGACTATGTACTGGAAAGCTATGGCGCGGATGCCTCCAACTTTTATCAGCTGCAATCACCGTCTGTTGATTTTTCGATCGATGATCTGTTGATACAGTTCAATTCTAACAGCCTGGAGAAAGGCATTCACCAGTTCCAGGTAGAGTTCTTCAATGCGGCAAATGCTTCCGTGCCGACAACAGCACAAACGCTTGCTTTGTATATAGACAACACCATACCTGTTGTCAAGCTTAATTCGATCAAACATGCCGGCGCTAATGTAAGTGCCTGCGCAATAGTGCAGCTGACCAATGATACCGATGGTCTTACATTCAACGTCGATGCACATGATCCTGAAGGTAACCTGTTGAACTGGGCACTGAGTGCAGGTTGGGGTAGTGGCGCCAGCGAAGTTATTAAGTCTGAAGCGTATACACTGGCTATGGGTACTAACTGGGTTGGTGTTCAGAATCATAACATTCCGCCATCAGGCGTTTGGGTGCCCGACTATAGTTGTGCCTATTCGTTCACCGTGTCTGCCCATGCGCGCACTACCAACGGGTACGGATATATCGGCTATAATTCTGTAAGCAAATACATCACCATACTCAAACCGGTGGGTACGTCGGTAACGGGTATGCGTATCGTGATGCCTAAGGGTGTAGAAGTTTAACGCGCACATATCCATGAAAAGAACAAAACCCCGCCTGGAAAGGCGGGGTTTGTAAATTGTACTTAATAAATCTTATTAGCCTTTTGGCTTAGGCATCAGTTCTATCTCGTTTGGTGCGTACGCTGTTTTAGTGATCGTATTTTTTACAGGGGTAACGGTTTGCAGGTAACGGTAAACTGCCTTCAGGTCGGTCTCATCCATACGCGAAAAAGAACCCCAGGGCATTGGTGATGCCATATGTGTTCGTCCCTGCCGGATGCGTGTAACGAAGGTTTGCTCGTTCCAGCCGCTCAGCTTACCTGATTCGTCGACCGTGATATTTGGTGTTACAAACCCGTAGCCTTTGGTTTCAGGTGATGGTGCCATCACCAGCCCGCCGCCAAAAGGTTCACCAATGAATTCACCCGTTTTCAAGTCGCGGTCTGTGTGGCAGCCGTAGCAGTTGGCAACTGAGTGAGCTACATAACGGCCATATTCCACTGTAGAATCAGGTGTGATGGTTGCTGGAATTTGCTCTGTTGGTGCAACGGGCTTCAACAGCATGGTCTTTACAAACTTGCCAAGGAAACTATACTCCGTTGGTTCTACTTTATGTTTCACCGGCGGCAGCGAGCGCAGATAAGACAAAACGCTCACCAGGTCATATTCGCTCATATGCTGGAAAGGCATCAACGGGAAAATAGCCTCACCATGACGGTTTACACCGTAACGGAGTGTACGTGCAATTTCGCCATCGGTCAATCCGCCGATACCTGTTTCTTTATCAGAGGTTAGGTTCGGTGCGCGGAATGTACCAGGCCCGATGTTCAGCTCAAAACCGCCGATCAGCGGCAGTTCTTTGCCTGCATCGATGTCGGCTTCCTGGCCTTTGTCGGTGTGACAACTGGCGCAGTGCGCAGGACCGTATACAAGATATTTACCACGGGCGATCATGGCAGGATCGCTGGTGGCTTTAGTGGTTGGATATGGGGTATCATTAAAGGTTTTTCTATAACCAAATTGAACATATAAGGCAAATCCGGCTACAAGAATGATAATGACAAGGACAATTCGAAGGACGATTTTCATATGGGTTGTTTTTCGTATCGAGCGCTAAAGTAATAGCATTAATTTTATTTTGCAAGTGTAAAAAGAATAATTAATGCATTTTATTTTTCATGCGAACAATACTACTGTTGTATTTTATAGCAGTTGAGATTCAATTATTTATGACAAATTGTCTTTTGAAGTGAAGGGTTTCTGCCATTATAAGCACAAAAACAGATTTGGAAAATTTTTTATGCGATAAAAGCAGAGGAACTTTAGAATATGAATCTGAACAATTTCACGATAAAGGCCCAGGAAATGCTGCAGCAAGCGCAGCAACTGGCATACAATAATCAAAGCCCAAATATTGAGACAGCTCACCTGATGCAGGCATTGCTCGACGATAATGATGGACCGATCGGTTATTTGCTGAAGAAGAATAATGTCAACCTGCAGTTTGTAGAAAGTAAGCTTGATGAATTGATAAAACGCCTGCCTAAAACACAGACAGGTGAGCCGGCACAAAACATTAGCCGTGAGTTGAATAATGTGATGCTGAAAGCCGGTAACATCCTTAAAGAATTCAACGACGAGTTTGTAACCCAGGAGCACTTGCTGATAGGTATGCTTCAGGTGAATGACGAAGTAGGCAAACTGCTGAAAGATGCAGGGCTTACAGAGAAAGGCCTGGTAGCCGCTATCAAAGAATTGCGCAAGGGCAGTACTGTCGGTTCGCAGACGTCCGATCAGCAGTTCAACTCCCTTCAGCGCTACGCAAAAAACCTGAACGAACTTGCGCGTAATGGTAAGCTCGACCCGGTGATCGGTCGTGACGAGGAGATACGTCGCACATTGCATATACTGTCGCGTCGCTCGAAGAATAACCCTATACTGGTTGGTGAGCCGGGTGTTGGTAAAACAGCAATTGTAGAGGGATTGGCACACCGCATTATCAACGGAGACGTGCCTGACAACCTGAAATCGAAGATCATCTTTGCGCTGGATATGGGTGCGCTGATGGCTGGTGCAAAATACCGTGGCGAATTTGAAGAGCGCCTGAAAGCCGTTATTAAAGAAGTGACAGAAAGCGACGGCGAGATAATTCTCTTCATCGACGAGATACACACCTTGATAGGTGCGGGTGCTATGGAAGGTGCCATGGACGCAGCAAACATTCTGAAGCCTGCGCTGGCGCGCGGCGAACTGCGGGCCATCGGTGCTACTACATTAAATGAGTACCAGAAATATTTCGAGAAAGACAAGGCTTTGGAACGTCGTTTCCAAAAGGTATTTGTAGACGAGCCTACACCCGACGACGCGATCTCTATCCTTCGCGGTTTGAAAGACCGCTATGAGAATCACCATAAGGTGCGCATCAAAGACGAGGCGATCATTGCCGCGGTAGAATTATCGCACAGGTATATCACAGACCGCTTCCTGCCCGATAAGGCCATAGACCTGATAGATGAGAGCGCAGCAAAGCTGAAGCTGGAAATGAACTCGATGCCCGAAGAGCTGGACGAGCTGGAGCGAAGGATACGTCAGCTTGAGATAGAGCGGGAAGCTATCAAACGCGAGAATGATGAAGACAAACTGAAACAACTCAGCCAGGATATTTCATTGTTCAACGTTGAGCGCGATACCCTGAAAGCAAAATGGTTGGAGGAAAAAGAGATCGTCGATAAGCTCAACAAGTCCAAAGGAAATATAGAATCGCTTAAACTGGAGGCAGAGAAAGCAGAACGCGAAGGTGACTATGGAAAAGTTGCCGAGATACGCTATGGTAAGATCCAGCAGGAAGAGCAGATCATTAACGACCTGAGTGCGCAACTCAGTGTAATGGACAGCCAGCACCAGCGCCTGTTGAAAGAGGAAGTGGATGCTGAGGATATAGCGGAGAACGTGGCTAAAGCTACGGGTATACCGGTACAACGTATGCTGCAAAGCGAGCGCGAAAAGCTGCTGCAACTCGAAGATGAATTGCACAAACGCGTAATAGGACAAAATGAAGCGATCGTTGCAGTGGCAGATGCAATTCGTCGCGGACGTGCAGGCCTCCATGACCCCAAACGCCCGATAGGGTCTTTCATCTTCCTGGGTACCACGGGTGTGGGTAAGACGGAATTGGCTAAGGCGCTTGCAGAAGTGCTGTTTGATGACGAGGGCATGATGATGCGCATAGATATGAGCGAGTACCAGGAAAAACACAGCGTCAGCAGGCTGGTGGGAGCACCTCCCGGCTATGTAGGGTACGAAGAAGGTGGCCAGCTTACAGAAGCGGTTCGTCGCAAACCTTATTCCGTTGTGTTGCTTGATGAAATTGAGAAAGCGCATCCTGATACGTTCAATATCCTGCTGCAGGTGCTGGATGATGGCCGCCTGACGGATAACAAGGGGAGGGTGGTGAATTTCAAGAACACCATCATCATCATGACCAGCAATATGGGGAGTCACATCATACAGGAGAATTTTGCAGAGCTGGAGGGTAAGGATCTGGAGACTGTGGTAGAATCTACCAAAGAGCAGGTGATGGACTTACTAAAACAAGTAATGCGTCCGGAGTTCCTGAACCGTGTAGACGATGTGATCATGTTCCATCCGTTGTTGCGTAAAGAGATAAAAGGCATCATCCGAATTCAGCTGCAAAACCTGCAAAACCAGTTGTGGCAGCAGGGCATCGATCTGCAGTTCACCGACTACGCGCTGGATTATCTCTCTCAACGCGGCTTTGACCCGCAATATGGTGCGCGCCCGTTGAAGAGGGTGATACAAAAAGACATCATCAACCTGCTTAGCCGCAAGATCATCGGCGGAGAGATCGATAAAACAAAACCGGTATTAATAGACGTGTTCGATGGGGTAGTTGTGATGAGAAACGAAAAACTGTCAGAAAGCCAGGAACGATAAAATAAGCCCCGCAGATTGCGGGGCTTATCATTAGCTCAACTGCTATTTGTTCATGCCACGGTTTTTCTTGTGGCTCAGCCTGTCGGACTCCTCATGGGTATCAGGTTTATTTATTTTTTTATCAGACTCTTTTTCGAGTTTGTTGAAGTCCTGTTTTGAAGTTTTCTGTTTTTCTACATCCTGTTTTACATGCCTCTTATCGTCTTTCGCGATACGGCCTTCTCCATTCTGCTTTAACATAATTCATCGTTTTTTGTTCGCCTTATAAAGTAAAAAAGCTATGCCGCGGAAGCTATATAAATCGCTTATTTTGTGGCTTTAACGG
>CAMPKG010000026.1 GCA_946887085.1 uncultured Sphingobacteriales bacterium | reverse complement strand
CGAAGAGGGAAGCCATGCTGAAAAGCCTGGAAGAATGGGAACATAAGAATGACGACGTGACCCATAAGATATTCATAGAGCTGGGCAGCAACTTCATCACCCCGTTCGACAGGGAAGATATCCACTACCTGGCTACTTCGCTGGACGATATCGCAGATTATATCTGGGGTGGCGCGAAGCGTATGATGAACTATTACATTACTGAAGTGGATGAGACCACCATCGGTTTCGCAGATATCATCAAACGTTCCGTTACCGCACTGAACAAAGCGGTGCTCGAACTCAGGAATATGAAAGACCTGCGCACCATCATGGAGAGTTGTGTTTTGATCAACAGCCTGGAAAACGAAGGCGACGACCTGCTGGACAAAGGCATGGGCCACCTTTTCACCTCTAATGTGAACCCGGTTGAGATCATCAAAAAGAAAGACCTGTACCAGATGCTGGAGATAGTGACGGACAAATGCGAGGACGCCGCTAACGTGATAGAGTCGATCATCATTAAATACGCTTAAACACAGCTCTGCTACTCCTATGGCTACATTGCTTATAGTCATTATTGCACTTGCACTGATATTCGATTACATTAATGGTTTTCACGATGCGGCCAACTCGATAGCCACCATCGTATCTACCAAAGTGCTGACCCCTTTCCAGGCGGTGCTTTGGGCAGCGTTGTTCAACTTCGTGGCGTTCTTCATATTTAAAGACCATGGGGTGGCCAACACTATTGCCAAAACCGTGAAAGAAGAATTCATCACACTGCCGGTCGTTTTTTCGGGCCTCATCGCGGCCATTTCCTGGAACCTGCTGACTTGGTGGTTTGGCATCCCGTCGAGTTCCTCGCACACGCTGATAGGTGGTTTTGCCGGCGCGGCTGTCGCGCACGCAGGCTTTAGCTCGGTAAACCCTGAGCCCGTAATAAAAACAGTAAGCTTCATCCTGCTGGCCCCGCTGGTGGGTATGATCATCGCCTTCATCATTTCTATCTGGTTCATACACTCCTTTAAGAAAGGCCCCTGGCCAAAGATCATTTCTATGGGTGTATTGTTAGCAGTGTTTATCCTGCTGGTGAACAACATGCAGTTTGACCCTACCAAGCTTAAAACGCACTATGAATCGTACCTGGCACGTGTGATCTTCGATACAAAAAATTTCAAATGGATATTGCTGGGTTCTGTGCTGGGCTTTATGGCGATATTCACACTTTTCCTCAGCACGCTGAACGTGGCCCGCGCTACAGTTTGGCTGAAACGCTCTCAGCTGGTGTCGTCGGCGGCATTCAGTATCGGCCACGGCGGTAACGATGCGCAAAAAGTAATGGGTATCATCACCGCGGCGATTATCCCCAGCGGTTCTATCGAAACTTTCCAGCATATGCCTGTATGGGTACAGAGAGCCTGCTATACGGCCATCGCAACGTGCACGATGAGCGGGGGCTGGAAGATCATTAAAACAATGGGTACACGCATTACCAAAGTAACTCCCTTCGAAGGTGTTGCCGCGGAGACAGCGGGTGCAGTGACCCTGTTCATTACCGAAGCTTTGAAGATACCTGTAAGTACTACGCATACGATCACCGGTTCTATCGTGGGCGTGGGCGCTACCAAACGTTTATCTGCCGTACGCTGGGGGGTAACCATCAACCTGCTCTGGGCCTGGATACTCACTATACCAGTGAGCGCGGGGCTTGCTGCGCTGGTTTATTTCCTCGTGAGCCTGGCTGGAATGAAGTAACACATTATAGATTACACGTTTTTAACTTGCTACGGCGGCAGAATACCGCCGTTTTTTGTTACCTTTGGAGCTTGCTTTTTTTGAACTGGAGCTCAACGAATGTCATTACCACCGCTGTTAAAACACGTCTATAACCATGGCACAGAAGAAGTGATCCGTCGCGGAAAAAAGATCTTCCATACTGCCGGAGCACAGCTACTTGATGTAGACCACTTGCTGGAACAGGTACGTTTCAGGGTGCGCAACGACCTTTACCAGAACTACTACACTGTTACCGTCAATAAATACTTCGACGCAAAGAATCTTTCCATCCGTTGTCAATGTCCGTACAACCTTGGTGAAATATGCAGGCATGAAGTGGCGGCACTATTTCAATTGAATGATATAGTACAAAGCGGCTTCTTCGAGAATACCGATATCACCTACGACCAGAAGCATACCGTAGTGCGCATGCGCCAGGTAAGCATGCAGATGCTGCGCGTATTTGCATCTCCCGAGGTGATGGAGCGTGCAGAAATGTCGGCATCGAACAACAAAGCGATACTAACATCCAGTAAGAACGACACGATAGAAGCAGAAGTACCTGATGGCGACCTGACCTATAAAGTGGTCATCAAGCAAAACGACGACAGGTATTTTGATACTTCCTGCGGATGCGAGGAGAAGAACCATCCGCTTTGCGTGCATAAGGCAACATTGTTTGTTCAGTTGCTGAAAACATTCGGTCCTGAATATTTTCAATCGCTGCACAACTGGGACGAACAGAAGAACAAGCTGCTGAAACAATACGGCTACAGCCTGAACGACGACCTGACCAATAAGTTTACGTTCACTTACGAGAATGGCAAACCATTCCTTCGCGTACTCGATCCTTCGATACAAAAAGTTGTGAAGCCCGAGATAACATATCAGCAGCAGCCGGTACGTACTGCTACTGTTGTTACAGAAACTGTGGCGGCAGATGAAGAGAAAAGGCTGGGCATCGTATTCAACACTCGTGTCAGCTGGTACCCGTTCGTTAATATATTGCTGGTAGCGGGCAACGTTGATGATGACGAGAAACGCTTTGTCAATGGCATTGAGAAACTGGAACTACAGCAATACGTGAATGCGCTCCAGTTTCGTGAAGATGAAAGAGAACTGCTGCCTGTAGTTAGAAAATTCTCTCCTGAAGAGATACTCAAATACCTGAAGAAAAATCTTCCTTTCGGCGACCTGTATGATGATTATATACAGGTACTGAAAGAAGACCCGGCAGACGAAGTGCGCGACCAAAGCTGGGAATACCTGCTACCGAAATACCATAAACTACTGGAGCGTTATTCCGCGCACCCGCTTTGCTTTTTGCACAGCACTACGAAAGTGCTGAAATCATCGAGCCTTGAGCCAGTGGCATTGTCAGGTAAGCGAGCCCATGCGCAACTTAGTGTCGACAAACGGGGTAACGAATATGTTGTGTCATTAGCCTGGAGGATAGACGACACTTACATACCCTTCGGCGATGTGCAAATGCTGAATGCTGGATTGCTCGTTCACGATTATACTATTTACGCTGTAGCGAACACCGGCGAGGTGCTATTGGCAGAACAATTCTTACCAGACGGGCAGCTGGTGGTTTCCGCCGCAGACTGGCCGCAGTTCCTGCGCGAGCAGCTGATGCAATGGAGCCAGGTGGTGTATGTCAACTTCTCTGAGGAGCTGGTAGAACGTGTGGAAAAATCCACTCCGGCATACAAGATATATTTACAAGAGCGCGAGCAGGTACTGATACTGCAACCTGCGTTCTCCTATAACGGTGTGGAAATACGCCACGGTTTCTTCGGCGACATGATACAACCGCAGGACGGGATCGTGAAGGTGGTACAGCGCAACGAAGCTGCCGAACAACAATTGATACAACTGCTGAGTGGTATCCACTCAGATATACAATACAATAAGAAGGACCATTTCTTCTACCTGCCGGCAACGTCTGTATTATCCAACAACTGGTTCTTCCGGTTTACAGAAGTAATGCGCGAGTGGGAAGTAGAAATGTTTGGCTTTGAAGGTTTGAAGAACCTGCGCATCAGTGCCCATAAGCCTGACACACGCATACACGTCAGCAGTGGCATCGACTGGTTCGATGCATCTGTGGAAGTAGTATTTGGCGAGCAGGCGGTGTCCATCATCGAAGTGAAGAAAGCACTGGCGCAGAAGCAGAACTTTGTGAAGCTGGATGATGGCTCCATTGGTTTGCTACCTGATGAGTGGCTGAAGAAATACGCCCTGCTCATAAAAATGGGCGAGGCTAAAGGCAACAAACTTCGTCTTAAAAAATTCCATTTCAGTGTGCTGGATGAGATGCTGGCCGAAATGGATGAGGAGGCATTGCAGCAGGAACTGGAGGAAAAGAAAGAAAGGCTCAACGATATCATATCGAATGATTTCAGCAGCATCAATCCGCCGGCAGAACTGAAAGCTGACCTGCGGCCATACCAGCTGACGGGTTTTCAATGGCTGGCCTTCCTTCGCGATGCAGGCTGGGGCGGCATTCTCGCCGATGATATGGGTCTTGGTAAAACCGTACAGACGCTGGCTTATTTCCAGCACTATAAGAATAGCAACCCGGGTGCGAAATTCCTGGTGGTGTGCCCCACTACGCTGATGTATAACTGGGAGAACGAGATAAAGAAATTTACACCCGACCTTACCAACCATATACACCACGGCCCTAAGCGCATGATCAACGAAAAAGTGTTTGAACCTTTTGACGTGATCATTACTACGTACGGCACCATGCGCAGCGATATCAAAGCGTTCAAGGAAATGACGTTCGACTATGTAGTGCTGGATGAGTCACAATCGATAAAGAACCCTCAATCCCAGGTAGCAAAGGCAGCACTGCTGCTGACCTGCAAGAACCGCCTGGCGCTGAGCGGTACGCCTGTACAAAACAATACTTTTGACCTGTATGCGCAGATGAACTTCCTCAACCCCGGCATGCTGGGCAGCAGGGAGTTTTTCATGAACGAGTTCGCTACTCCTATCGACAAGTTCCAGGAGGACGAGGTCAAGCAGCAGTTAAAGAAACTCACCTATCCTTTTATGCTTCGCCGCACGAAGGAGCAGGTAGCTAAAGACCTGCCGGAAAAAACAGAGACCATACTCTACTGCGAAATGGGTACGGAGCAACGCCGCATCTACGAATCTTATCGCCGCACCTACCAGTCGGAAATACTTGGGATGATCGACGAGAAGGGTGTGGAGCGTTCTACTTTTCACATCCTGCAAGGCCTCACCAAGCTCAGGCAGATATGCGACTCACCAGCTATACTTAATGAGGCGGAACGTTTCCATAACTATTCCATCAAACTGGATGAGCTGACGCGTGAGATCATGGAGAACGTGGGCAACCACAAAGCGCTCGTGTTTTCGCAATTCCTCGGCATGCTGGGATTGATACGGAAGGAACTGGAATCGAAAGACATTCCTTACGCCTATTTCGATGGCAGTTCCTCTTCTACTGAACGTGAGAACAACATCCAGCTCTTCCAGAACAACGAGGACTGCCGCGTGTTCCTGATATCTCTGAAGGCAGGTGGTATTGGTCTAAACCTTACTGCGGCGGATTATGTTTACATAGTAGACCCATGGTGGAACCCCGCTGTAGAGCAACAGGCTATTGACCGTACCCACCGTATCGGCCAGACGAAAAACATTTTTGCCTACCGCCTTATTTGTAAGGAAACTATCGAAGAAAAGATGCTAATACTCCAGGAACGTAAGCGCGCACTTGCCAGCGACCTGGTGTCAGACGACAATGCTTTCCTGAAACGATTGACCAAAGAGGACATTGCATTCCTGTTTAGTTAATAGTGAATAGTTTTAAAAATGAGAAGCCCCGCGTTGCGGGGCTTCTCATTTTTATCTCTTTGCGCTGCTTCCGGATATCATTTGCAAGGCACTGCAATTTGCATAATCGGGGTCGATCCTGATGTAGTAGGACGAGGCATTCTCTGCTATCCATTCGTCCATTCTTTTCGCCTTCTTCTGCTCGAGCGCCACCTGTTGCAACCTGCCGTAGTCATCTGTCAGGTTGGCCTTGTGCGGCTTAGTGATACCTTTCATCAATACTATGCGTGCAGACTTTTCTCCGCCGCCTTTATCAAAAACATGCGGCAACGAATAACTACCGGGCTTCAGTGAATCGATCATCAGCGCCAGGGTGGGATCCAGTTTATCTATCTCTATACTGGTGCTGCCGGTTTGCGGATCGGCTATCATACCACCCGTGCGGTTCGATGCTTCGTCGTTAGAATATTTACCAACTGCCTCCTGGAAAGTGATGGTTCCGGCAACCAGCTGCGAGCGCACGCTATCCAGTTTTTCCATAGCAATTTTGAAATCGCTGCTCGTACGTTCAGGATGTATCAGGATATGTCTCAGGTGTGCCTGGTCGCCCTGCCTTCTCACCATTTTTATGATGTGAAAACCGAATTTGGTTTTTACTATTGGTGATACTTCTCCATTCTGCAGTTTGAACGCTGCCGCTGCAAATTCAGGCACAACATCTTTACGGCCGATAGTTCCAAGGTCTCCACCGTTGTCACGACTGCCCGGGTCCTGGCTATAAATGGACGCCATCATTTCAAAGTCTTTGCCATCCTGCACTATCTGCTTGCGAATGTTCTCAAGATTCTCCCGGGTTATTTTTTCCACCTCAGGATTGATGGGTGGGTCTATCACTATCTGTCCCATTTCTACAGTAGCCGGAAAAAATGGCAGGCTGTCCGCTGGCACAGACTTGAAGAATGCATTTACTTCAGCGGGAGTGATCTTTACATTTTGCAGGATCTTGCCTTGCATACGCTCGGCGAGCATGCCTTCCCTGATTATCTCCCTGTTCTCTTCCTTCAGCTGGTAAACTGTCTTACCTGAAATTTCCTCGAGCTTCTCTTTCGATCCGTACAGGCTTACATAGTAGCGGATTCGGTTCTCGATGGTACCTTCAACTTCTTCCTCGCTTATTTCGATACTGTCCCTTTCAGCCTGCTCCACCAGCATTTTGCGCATGATCATCTGCTGCAACAGCTGGCATTTCATGGTATCATTGAAGTTGGGGTCCTGCTGCTTATAGTTCGCAGCTTCGCCTTCCAGCTCCGACATCAGGATGATGCGGTTTTTACCAACAACGGCAAGTATTTTATCTATGGTTTGTGCGCCGGCTTCACCAATAGCCAGCGAAAAAAGTATGAACAGAACAGGTTTCAACAGGAACCTTTGAGATTTCGTCATGTGTTGTAATGCAAAACGTATGAGGGGCAAAAGTAGTGTATTTAAAGCCTTTGCACGAGCGCACAGGCGATTTTAACGTTATTATTAGCTTTTTTTCTTCTTCTTAAAGATGTCTTCTACATCCTTATCGTTGTGGAAATCTTTAGCTACCGGGCGATAGGGCTTGGTCTTGAAGTAATCTTCCATGTCAGGCATGGCATCCGGGTGAAATTTGGTCCACGCCTCAAATCCCTGCGGATTCTCGGCTTTGCCAAACAGCCATTGATTATAGATGTCAAAGTAGCCGTTGCGTATCATATCGTCGTGGCGGCTGAACAGGCTAAGTGGGTAGCGGGTAGCATAGCCTTTTACCTGCCAGTCCATAATAAATCTTGTACGCAGCATAGCGAGGTTCTCCGCAGTGAACCCATCGGCCACCACCGGAGCAAGTTTCATGTAGGTCTGCTGAATAGCCTGCTCAAAATCGCCGGCACGGCTGTACGTGACCGTACCATATTTCTGTACTTCTTCGGACCCCACCGATTGGTACATTTTCTTATAAGCGCCGATGATCATTTTGCGGACGTCATGTGAGCGAGGGGTTTGCTGCTCGATATTCACAAACATTTCTCCGTAGATGATCGTCCAGACCGGGTGATCAGTGCCTGCGTAGGCTTTTGCGGCTTCATAATAATTAATGTGATAAGCCGGATCGTTCTCGATACCTGCCAGCCACGCGGCCAGCGCCTCTTCCGGTTTGTCATCACTTTCATAGATCTTTCCGGAGAGATGGTACAGCAACCCTGAATGAGGGTAGCGTTCCAGGCCATCCTTCAGGAGGTTACGTGCTTTTTTACGATCATTTTTAGACATCAGGCTCGACACGGTGATATGATAGGCCTCTTCATCGGCAGCGCCGGCCTCAATAACAGCCTGCAGCGTACTGATCGCTTCTTCGTACGAGCCGGACAAGTATAATGCCTGACCCAGCTCCCGGTGCAGCAGCATGATAGAAGGTGCCAGGTTGATAGTCTGCTTGTACAATGTGATCGCCTGGTTGAGATTACCTCTTGAGTGTTGCTCACGTGCCTGCCTGTACATCTGCTCTACCTCCGGCGAAGGCCAGGATACCGACTGGGCCGGCAATACAAGCGGCAACATTACCAGAAGGAAAAGCAGTGTTTTAAGTTTCAATGCCATGCTGCAAACTTAGCGATTAGCCAATATTTTCAGCAATTGCCAACTTTCTGCGCGCCAATAATTTATAGATTTTGATTATAGGTTTAACGATTTATTAAAATACCACTACCCTTCAACAATGAAATTTTTGCCTTTACTTTGTGCGCGGTGAAGAAATCTTTGGCCTACATATTCCTATTTATTTTCTCCTTCCAGGTACTGCCTGTGAAGGAAATAGGCCAGATATTATTCAAAGGGTTAATGACTGAAGAGATCCACGAAACGGTGGACGAAACTTCCGGGGGCTCCAAACTAAAAAAGGAACCGGCAAAACTCTATCTTAAAGCGGAGTCATTAGCCTCTCTAAAATACCTGACAAAAAAAATACAGACTGCTATCCACGAGTCTGAAAGCCTTCCCCGGCATTTTGTCCCGGATATAATCACGCCCCCTCCCAACCGTTGCTAGACTAGCATAAAATTTATTTGTTCCTATAAAGAGGAACGTCATTTGCCTTGTATATAACAATATAGCACGGTTTTAAAATCTGGTATTTATGGAGAACACTTCCCTGTTCAAACATTATAAAAAAGACCTCATTGCAGGCCTTATCGTATTTCTTATCGCGTTGCCTCTATGTCTTGGCATCGCGCAGGCATCGGGCGCCCCGCTGTTTGCCGGCCTTGTTGCAGGTATCGTGGGTGGCCTTGTGGTAGGCTCGCTCAGTGGATCGGCACTTAGTGTTGTTGGTCCGGCTGCGGGTCTCACAGCCATTGTTATCGTAGCGATCAGCGACCTCGGCTCCTTCGACATTTTCGTTTGCGCCGTTATGGTGGCAGGAGCTATCCAATTGGTGCTTGGCTTTTTGAAGGCGGGGTCCATTGCCAACTATTTTCCCAACAGCGTCATCGAAGGGATGTTGGCTGGTATCGGCCTAACCATCATCATCAAGCAGATACCCGAGGCGGTAGGCTACGAAGCACCAAGCCAGGGACGGATGGTGGATGCTGAAGATGGCTTCCGCATGGCGGATATCACTGAGTCGCTGCAGCATATTCAGCCGGGTGCTGCATTGATCGCCGGCGTAGGATTGCTGTTGCTGATACTGTGGATGACCAAGCCTTTCAAAAAACTGCAACTGCTGCCTAGTGGTTTGTTGGTTGTGCTATTGGGTGTGGCCATCAATCAATTGCTGCTGATGCAGGGCTCTGGTATCGCACTGGATGATACACACCTGGTGAACCTGCCGATAGCTAACAGCACCGACGAGTTCATCGGCCAATTCAGCCTGCCGGATTTCTCCGGTTTTATGAATCCGAAGGTTTGGCAGACCGGCGCGGTAATAGCCATTGTGGCTTCTATTGAAACATTGCTGTGTATCGAAGCAACGGATAAACTCGATCCGCTGAAAAGGTATACACCCACAAACCGCGAGCTTAAAGCGCAAGGTATCGGTAACATGGTGAGCGGCCTGATAGGCGGTTTGCCGGTGACATCGGTTATCGTACGTTCATCTGCAAATATAAATGCAGGTGCGCGCACCAGGCTGTCCACCATCGTACACGGAACTTTGCTATTAGTATGTGTGGCTACTATTCCTGCTGTGCTTAACCTGATACCCAAAGCGTCGCTGGCCGCCATCCTGATATTTACAGGTTATAAACTTTGCAAACCCGCCACCTTCGTGCATATGTGGAAAGAAGGCGGCGCTACACAGTTCGTACCATTCGTTGTAACAGTAATAGGCGTGGTAACGCTCGACCTGTTGAAGGGTGTGGCTATAGGTATGTGTGTCAGCATCTTCTTCATATTGAGGCAGAACATGCGTATCGCGTTCTACTTCCAGCGCAGCAGCTTTGCGAAAGGAGAGCTTATTAAGCTGAACCTGGCGCAGGAGGTTTCTTTCCTGAACAAGGCCAGCATCAAGCAAACGCTGGAAAATCTGCCAAACAATACTAATGTGATCATCGATGCCAGCAGCACCGAGTATATCGACTTCGATGTGCTTGACCTGATCAACGATTTTCATAACACGAGGGCAAAGGACAAGAATATAAAGATGTCGCTGGTGGGATTTAAAAACGCTTACAAAGTACCGAAGGCACACGCAGAGAATCAGCTGGTATCTGAAATGATGGACGGGGAGGAAATGCCTAAACGGTCGTCGGGCTCCTACCAAAAACTGATAAAACAACTTACGTCAGAAGACGACCTGTAAAATTAGCTAATCAACAAAGAATCAAACAAATGGGAGAACACCTTCATAAAATATTACCGCAGGACGTGAGTCCCCAGGAAGCCCTGAAAACCCTGAAAGAGGGTAATTTCAGGTTCATCAACAACCTGAAACTTAACCGCGACCTGCTGGAGCAAATGAACGACACCAAAGATGGCCAGTGGCCATTTGCAGCTATCCTGAGCTGTATGGACTCACGCACGTCGGCAGAATTGATCTTCGACCTTGGGCTTGGCGATATCTTCAGTGTGCGGATAGCGGGCAATGTAATTTCCGAGAATGTGCTGGGCAGCCTGGAATATGCTACCGCCGTTGTGGGCTCAAGATTGATCGTTGTACTTGGCCACACCAATTGCGGAGCAGTAAAAGGCGCCTGCGACAACGTTGAACTGGGACACATAACTGCCCTTTTAGAAAAGATCAAACCGGCAATAGCGCAGGAAACGCAGACCAAAACCAACAGAACAGGAGATAATAGTAGTTTTGTGAATTCAGTTAGTAAATTGAATGCCCAGCATACAGCTTACGAAATCGTTAAAAAAAGCGAAATCATTCGTAAATTAGTAGAAGACGGGACGGTAGGCATAGTGTCGGCCATATATGATGTGGCCACCGGCAAGGTGACATTTTACGAGGATGCCAGCCTGATGAAACCGGCAGAGACAGCAAAAGCAGGTGTTGCTTAAGACGCTTCATTTAACGCCGTGATGTAGAAACCTATGTTTACTCACAGGCAGGCGGGCCGCAGTAATGCGGCCCGTTGTTTTTTTTGCGCTGGCAGGAAATTTATAATCCTTAATTTTCAGCAAGATGACCAACACACTCAAAAAGATCGGCATTATGACCTCCGGCGGTGATAGCCCTGGTATGAACGCAGCCATACGCGCGGTTGTGCGCACTGCAATCTATCATGGCATCGATGTGTATGGCATACGACGTGGCTACCAGGGCATGATAGAAGGCGATATCTATAAAATGCAGACGACTGATGTGGCCAACATCATTCAGCGCGGAGGCACTATTCTGAAGTCGGCCAGGAGCAAAGAGTTCATGACCGATGAGGGAATGCAAAAAGCTTACGACCAGTTGCAGAAGCATGAGATTGAAGCACTGGTGCTTATAGGCGGTGATGGTACATTCAGGGGTGCGGTAAAGTTCTTTGAAAAGTATACTATACCTGCCGTGGGGCTGCCTGGCACTATCGACAAAGACCTGAATGGAACTGACTTCACAATAGGTTTTGACACTGCGGTGAATACCGCCGTAGAAGCCATAGATAAGATACGCGACACCGCCGAAGCTCACGACAGACTTTTTATTGTAGAAGTAATGGGCCGCGATGCAGGTTATATAGCGCTGAATAGTGGTATTGCCTGTGGTGCAGAAGACATCCTGTTGCCTGAAATGGTGACCAACATCGAGGAAGTGCTGGAACGCATCGACTATGATGAACGCCGCAAAAAAACCGTACACATACTGGTAGTGGCTGAAGGCGATGACTTTGGAGGATCCAAGGAGATTCACAAACGCATTGTGGAACGCTTCCCTGACCTGGACGTTCGCAGTACAGTGCTCGGCCATATCCAAAGAGGAGGCTCGCCCAGTTTTGCTGACAGAGTACTGGCCAGCAGGTTAGGTTATGCGGCTGTGCTTGCATTGCGCGAAGGCCGCACGCAGTGCATGGCAGGCATCATCAACGATGAAGTAGTTTTCACGCCGTTCACCCAGGCGATAAAGGCTAATACCAACATGCGCCAGGATATGGTGGAAATGATCCGTGTACTTTCGGTTTAACCTCAGAATCTATATCTCAGCCCAAACGACAGCGGGAAATATATTATAGATGCTTTCAGTTTGCCCACGCTCGTGTAGCGCGCGGCAGCTTCAACATTGAAACCAAATTTTTCAGTAGCCTCGAATGTGTAGCCGGCCTGCACGCCTACAGACGCCCCGGATGTCTGCTCCGTTCTCTTTGTAACAAGGAAAGGACTAAGTTTTTCCATATAAACGGCTTTCCCCACCAGGTAGCCGGCGTTGCCGCCGAAGTATGCATGTGACCTGGGCAAAGGAAACTTTACGTTGACGGAAATATTGGGCATGATGAAATTGCGTGCGAATTCATAGGTATAATTGATAAACTGCACCTGGTTGCTCGCTGAGTCAATATACTCAATATTGCTCCCTGCATTCAGCGAACCGATATCCGCACCGATGCTCAGCATGATGGATTTAACCTCTGTACCTATCCTTAACGAACCATACCGCTTGACGCCAGTTACGGTTGTGCCTTCGGGTGCAGTATTATATAATACCCCTCCGTTCAAACCAACAATAACGCGCTGGGCAGTACATAAGACCGGCAGAATGAGTAAAAAGAAAAGTATAAGCTTTTTCATGGCTGATTACTTATACTAAAAATACGCAGGACTAACTTAAGTACCAATAGGCCGCCAGCTGTACAGCGATACCAAGCAGGTAACCGAACCATATCTCTGAGGCATGGTGTGCTCTCAGCAACATGCGTGCTGTGCCCACCATACCGGCGATCAGCAAGCCTAAGAACAATGGAAGCGCAAGGCTAACCGGGCTTAATATCATCAGCACAATGAGCATCCCTAACATACCGCCTGCACCGGTGGTGTGCATGCTGACTTTAAAGAAGATATTGACGAGAAATAATGCAACGATATTTAAATAGCTGCCCAATAAAAGTAATCGTAATAAAAATGGAGCATTATTCTCTTTGAAAAACCAATAGGTTCCAAAATAACACAGCATGCAAGCGACTAATGGGATAAAACGGTCTCTCGGCTTATATAAGTGAATACTATCAACAAAACCCAACGCCTTCATCAGCAATACACTCAAGATCGGGAAAAATGCCGTACTCATGAAGATCATGATCAAGTGCATATTGAACATCCGCGAATCAATACCTGCAAACTGCGCCCGCACGAAATAGTACATGCCATAGGTAAGAATAGTAGGCATGAATACCGGGTGAAAGATAAAAGATATCAGCAACGAAAAATTCCTTGTTGCCTTTGAGGGCAGCTTCGGCTCGAATGTTTCGATGAACTCTTTTGTTTCTTTCAGCATTATCCCTCCAGTATTGGTGAGAGCCATTTAGCCATTTCTTCAACATTCATTCCTTTACGCTGAGCGTAGTCTTCCAGTTGATCCTGGGATATTTTACCCACACCAAAATAGGTGCTTTGCGGATGACTGAAATACCAGCCGCAAACTGCAGCCGCCGGGTACATAGCCAGCGATTCGGTAAGCTGGATGCCAGCATGTTTCGTAGCCTTCAGCAGGTCGAACAATTTATATTTTTCCGTGTGGTCGGGGCAGGCAGGATAACCGGGCGCAGGGCGTATACCTTCGTACTCCTCTTTCACAAGCTGTTCGCTGCTCAGGCGCTCGTTCTTAACATAGCCCCAGAATTCCTTGCGGGTGCGCTCGTGTAATACCTCAGCAAACGCTTCGGCCAGCCTGTCAGCCAGCGCCTGCAGCATGATCTTATTGTAATCATCATGGTTGGCGACGAACTTTTGCAAATGTGGCTCAATACCGTGAATGCTTACGGCAAATGCCCCCATATGGTCGTCAGCAACAGGGCTCACAAAATCGGCCAGCGAAAAGTTAGGCTGGTCGGCAGCCTTTTTTTGTTGTTGCCTCAGGTGTTCCAGTTGCGCTATCACTTTGCCGCTATCATCCTTCAATACAACCGTGTCAGGCGCGGTCTTGTTCGCTTTCCAGAAACCAACCACACCTTTTGCTTCCAGCCATTTTTCCTTGATGATGGTATCGAGCAAGGCATTGGCATCGTTGAAGAGCTTGGTAGCTTCGGTACCCACATGCGCATCCTTCAAGATATCCGGGTACTTACCGCGCATTTCCCAGGCTATGAAGAAAGGCCCCCAGTCGATATAATTTCTGATCTCGGCGAGGTCGTAATTCTCAAATACTTTAGTACCTGTAAATGATGGTGCCGGTGGTGCATAACCTTCCCAATTTATCTTCACAGGGTTCTTCTGCGCATCTGCAAACGATATGTATTGCTTTACAGTACGCTTGCTGGCAAAATCTTCACGCAGCTTTTTATATTCGGTATCAATATTGCCAAGGAAGCCAAGCTTCTGTTCTTTATTCAACAGGTTACCTGCGACAGTCACACTACGGCTGGCATCCAATACGTGTACAACCCCTTCAGCATACTCCGGCGATATCTTCACAGCCGTGTGCGTACGCGAAGTAGTTGCGCCACCGATCAGCAGCGGCTGCTTCATATTCCTGCGCTTCATCTCTTTGGCCACGTGCACCATTTCATCCAGCGACGGTGTGATCAGGCCACTGAGGCCAATAATGTCCACATTCTCCTTAACAGCGGTCTCCAATATCTTATCAGCAGGCACCATCACACCGAGGTCGATGATGTCATAGCCATTACAACCAAGCACTACGCCAACGATGTTCTTACCGATATCGTGTACGTCACCTTTAACCGTTGCCAAAAGTATTTTCGCTGCACCCGCTTGTTCATCGTTTTGCGTGCCGGCAGCAAGGTGTGCCTGTTTGCGCTGTTCTTTTTCAAGTTCTATATGAGGAGTAAGAATGGCAACAGATTTTTTCATCACGCGCGCACTCTTCACCACCTGCGGCAAAAACATTTTACCACTACCAAACAGATCGCCTACTACGTTCATGCCGTCCATCAGCGGCCCCTCGATCACATCAAGCGGTTTCGGGTATTTTTGGCGTGCTTCTTCTGTGTCCTGGTCTATATAGTCAGTAATACCGTTGACCAATGCATGCTTCAATCTTTCTTCAACGGAAGTACCACGCCATGCATCATCTTTCTTTTCCTCTTTTCCCTTTGCTTTTACAGTTTCAGCAAAGTTCACCAGGCGCTCCGTAGCATCCGGCCTGCGGTTGAGCACCACATCCTCACACAACTCACGAAGCTCGGGTTCTATTTCATCATACACCTGCAGCTGCCCGGCATTCACAATGCCCATATCCATGCCCGCCTTAATGGCATGCAGCAGGAATACGCTATGTATTGCCTCGCGCACTGTATCATTACCGCGGAATGAGAACGATACGTTACTCACCCCACCGCTGATCTTTGTCAGCGGCATTTTTTCCTTAATGGTGCGCGTCGCTTCGATGAACTCCACAGCATAATTGTTGTGCTCCTCGATACCGGTGGCTATCGCAAATATATTGGGGTCGAAGATGATATCTTCCGGGTGGTAACCGACCTCTTTGGTCAATATGTTATACGCACGTTCGCAGATATTTATCCGGCGTTGCAGCGTATCGGCTTGTCCATTCTCATCGAAAGCCATTACGATGACTGCCGCACCAAAGCTCTTGCAGATATACGCCTGCTCAATAAATTTTTCTTCGCCCTCTTTCAGAGAGATAGAGTTAACAATACACTTTCCCTGCACACATTTAAGACCAGCCTCGATGATAGAGAACTTCGATGAATCGAGCATCACCGGTATTTTGGCGATATCCGGTTCTGCCTGTAGCAGGTTCAGGAAAGTGGTCATTGCCTTTTCGCCATCCAGCAAGGCATCGTCCATATTCACATCCAGTACCTGTGCGCCGCTTTCTACCTGCTGGCGTGCCACCGACAATGCTTCCTCGTACTTGTTCTCCCGGATAAGACGGGCAAATTTTTTGGAACCTGTCACGTTGGTGCGTTCGCCCACGTTCACGAAATTGGTTTCGGGACGCACTACCAGTGGTTCCAAACCGCTCAAACGCAGGAATGGTCTTATTTGGGTCATTATTTTAAAGGCTGTTCAAAAACGTTGCAAAGGTAGAAACTAATAGGGTATTTACTTGTCTTTGTGTCTTAATATTATATATACGGGTTCTTTGAGGGTTGTGCCTGCATTAAAGGGATAAAGATCCGTACCCACCCGCAGGTTCATACGTGCCGTATTAGATGGTTCTGATCCCTCTGTTATAGCGACAACCGTTATGGTATCGTTGCGCGAAAGCGGCAGGGTTAAACTCTTTTTAATACCTGAAAGCGTATAGTTGCTGAGAACAGGCTTCCCATTATGACTTACAGATATAATATCCCCGTCAATATGTTTATCGTCCCAAACTTCGAGCAGGGCGCCGGTTGTGCTATGCTCCAGGGTAAAAGACTGGCCGGGAGGCAACTCTATTATCCTTGCCGGGGCGCGCTTTATAGAGTCGAGCTTTGTTCGCAGGGATTGCACTATGGTGTCAGAGCCCGGAGCAATATCCATCAGTTTGTTCAAAAGGTCTGAGGCGCTGTATAGTACGATGGTGCCTTTTGCACATGCCGTGGTACCGTTTGCCTTGTAACCAGTGAACGTACCTTTGAGTACTTTGCCTTTTTGCATGCCGCCTAATTTTACCTTGGCACGTATAAAACAGAAGCTATCTGCCGGCGATGCCGATTTTGTGCTCATTATATGTG
>CAMPKG010000025.1 GCA_946887085.1 uncultured Sphingobacteriales bacterium | reverse complement strand
GGTATACACCGGATTCATTTACGAAGGCCCGTCTATCGTGAGCAATATTTGCAAAGGCATCTTAAAACATCAAAACAATAAATGAACGAACTGTTAACCGTCGACGCATTAGTTAGCCTGCTGACACTAACCCTGCTTGAGATAGTACTTGGTATAGACAATGTGATCTTCGTATCGATAGTCATGGGCAGGTTGCCAGAAAGCAAGCAACCCAAAGCGCGCCGGATATGGATGATCACCGGTATTTGTGTGCGCGTGGCACTGTTGATAGGACTTGGATGGCTGGTACGAAACCCGCTGGCTTTTGACATATTTAGCTACCGTTTCGAACTTGGCAACCTCGTGATGCTTGCAGGCGGATTGTTCCTCATCATTAAAACCGTTACCGAGATACATCACAAACTGGAAGGGGATGAGGAGCAATTGGAGCAAAACACCAAGGAAAAAGTGGGCACAACGCTGGCCAACGCCGTAGTGCAGATACTCATCATCGACCTGGTGTTTTCATTCGATAGCATGATCACGGCGATTGGCCTTGCGCGTCATGTGGAAGTCATGATAATCGCAGTTGTCATTGCAATGTTCATTATGTTCGTATTCAGCGCACGGATAGCAGCATTTATCCATAGGCACCCCACCCTGAAAATGCTTGCTTTGTCATTCCTGGTAATGGTTGGCTTCACGCTGTTCTTTGAGGGCTTGCATCCGGTACACCACCAGGAGATACCTAAGGGATATATTTACTTTGCCATGGCATTTTCCTTTGGCGTAGAGTTGCTGAACATGCGGCTGCGTAAGCGTTCTGACAAAGTAGTGGAACTGAACGAGCCCGTACCGGAAAAAACTGGCGCACACCCTGACAAATTGTAACTTAGGGTTAGTGAACGGTAGAGATTTGTAATGGGGATGTCATGGTTTCGTCATATATATAAACAAGATATTTAGTGCCGGGGAAAATATGGTAGATTTATATACCGGTTCAGGATACTAAAACTTATGGTATGAGAAGTTTTCACCTCTTCTTGATGGTTATGATGATTGCCTCGCAGAGCAATGCGGAAGGCAATAACGAAGCGATGACAACTGCTGGCCCCGGCATTGGTGGCCAATTCCCGCATTTTGGCTCCCAGTTGTACAATGGCGGCAATGGTGGTGGGGTACCTGCAAAGATCAGTCTCAGGTTGATCGGTAAAACTTTTGCCGTTCACAATGGCAGCTATTTCACACCGGTCGACTCCTTCAGTTATACTTACAGTAACGACAGAGGTGGAATACCTGATAATGACCAGCTGGACAATGATGAGTCATTGATGTATGACGAAGGCATCAGGTATATTTATGATGTTGGCCCGGCGAGCTATGGCAAAGTATTGCGCCGCACACAGGATTTCTACCCTGACAACAAGGTGAAATTTTTTACTTACGCTAACTGGAAACCGGCAGAAACAAACTGGCTCGATTCTGCACGGTATTCATATACATACAATAACCAAAAAATGGTTTCGTCCAGCTTTGAACGGTGGCTCTCGACCACAGGCTGGTATAATCCGATAACTTCTGACATCATATATTCTGGCCAAAATGTAGTTGCCATGGAGTCGCCCGTATACAAGATTGAATTCTCGTACGACGGAAACAACAACATTACCCAGATGTTCGACCAGGAAAAAGTCGGCGGCCAATGGTTTAAAAAGGAAAGGCACACCTATGATTACAACGGTAACAATGTTATAAAGCACACTTTAGAAACCTGGAATTCGTTGGCTAACGACTGGAAAAGAAAAAAACAATGGGAATATACATATGCCGGCGCACTGGTTACTTTAGAAAGAGAATCTCAGTGGGATGGGGCCGTCTGGGTGCCAGTCAATCAGCATACATATGCATATGATGGCAACCAGAACATGATAACTGACACAGAAGAATTCTGGTCCCAGGGAAACTTCGTAAATGAATCGCTCACGGAGTGGGTCTACAACGGCCAGGACCTCCCTGAGGTTGTTACCACCCGCAGTTGGGTGAATGGCAATTGGACATCTACTATAGATGATAAACAATACCGTTTTTACTACCAGAATTATTTTCCGACTTCCGTTAAGCCTGTAGCATTTGACAACGAGGTCAGCTTGTATCCGGTTCCCGCCAGCGACGTGCTAACTATAGATATCAATTGGGTTCAACCGGAGCAATTCACGGTTTCTCTCGTTGACATCAAAGGTTCCGTGCTGAAAAGCTGGAAAGAACAACCAGCCAGTTCATACAGAAAGCAGATAGACGTAAGCCAGCTTCCGAATGCAAATTATTTTGTTACTGTCGCCGGCGAATCCGTACAGTCTACCAAACGAATTGTTGTCAGTCACTAGATGACGGCTAATGATAGAAACGGAAAAGCCGCGATCGATCGCGGCTTTTCCGTTGTGGAACGGCAGGACAAGCGAGACGTCCTTGATTGCCGCTATCGTAAAAATGAATTATATTACGTAGGTGGATCTGAAACATATCAAGCTAATAGAGAACTCCGGGGATATAGATCACCGCCTTTACCATGAGATCTTCAAGTCAAAACTTCATTCCCTGTCCAAGGTGCTCAACTATTTTGAACGGTATGAAATCAACGCAACAATAAAGTTCGCAGGCCAGATACACGACAAGCGTTTACAAACGACTGTAGAAGTAGAATGTGATGATGATGTTTTTAGACTGGTGATCGAGGAAAACGTAAAGAAGTTCCGCCATCCCGCGAACTGAAATCTTTCCAAAGGATTTCATATTTTTATCGGACTCAAAAGGCTGACGTATGAAACGACTTTTAGTTTTATTGCTACTAGTTAATAGCTTTTGCGTAACGGCGCAGACCGACGAGGACGCCGAACCATTGCTAAGTCCGAAAATACTTGCTTTGGACACGACCATTTCGTTGGCCAATCGCTTTAACGAAGAGATCTCGAAGATGATTCCCGGCTACAAACATGCATTTACCGACCGGTCGGGCCATAAGACGATCAAACAGATCTTTAAAACCGAGAATAATGAGACCTTAAAGCTGCAATATAACTATACGACAGATGGTGGCGATAGTGATGACACTAACGGCAAGCCATTGGTCAACTTTCAACAGATAACTGCTGATGTTGCGGTGATCACCATGATCTATAACTACCTTTTTGGCACGGAGCTTACTGCAGGCCAATTATCCGGTGTTGGCACTACGGGCACTGAGATCATCTACCACGGCGCCATCCACCAGCTCGTACTAGAACCCGACGATTATGCCCCCGGCTACTGGTCGCTGACATTTGTTCGGTGAGAGGCTGCAACGCAGCCTCTGTTAGTCAGGTTGGGGCATTGGGGAAGTATTATCAAGCTCCCCGTTGTTTTGCAGGCCGCGCGACGGTTCCTTAATCCTTCCACCTCCGCGCGATGCCTGTCCGCCTTTTCTTCCGGCTGCCCGAGCTTCCTCCGATGTCCACTCATGCGCAACACCCTGCTTATGAGCCGCCTGTCCGCCTTTGCTGGCTATTTCCCGCTGCTGTTCAGGATCCATCGACGCAAATCCACGATTCGATCTGCTACGTTGTCCACCCTTCATGTTGTCCTGATTTTCCTGTCCCTGCATATTTTCTGCCATAGTAATTGAGTTTTAGAAATTATCGTTGCTTCCTTGCGGGCAAAAAATTGATGCCTCCGTATCTGGTGGCGGTCGGAAAGTGTAATACTGTAAAGCCTAACGGATATCAGATATAGGGTATTGACATTATATAACTGCTGTTGATATTTTTTCTCAACGTTGAGCTTGCCGTGGAAACTGCATTTGACCAGCCCTAAACACGTGAATTCTCACTATCTTAGACAACTTCCAGGGTTTTCGCAAAAAATGGCCATTAAGAAATTGAATATAAACGAGTTTCTAAAACTCGCCGTGACCTTTCCGATAATGGACGTTCGAAGCCCCGGGGAATATGAGCAGGCGCACATCCCGGGAGCAGTATCGCTCCCTTTGTTCACTGATGAAGAACGAAAAGTTGTCGGTACACTCTATAAGCAGAAGGGCAGGCAAGACGCTATCAAGGCCGGCGTGGATTTCTTTGGACCCAAAATGCGATCGATGGTAACAGCTGTCGAAGATGTGCTGGCCGCACGGAGACAAGGCGGCAACAAGGCACTTATCCATTGCTGGCGTGGAGGCATGCGAAGCGGCGCTGTTGCGTGGTTGTTAGACCTTTACGGATTTGAAGTGTATACGCTGGAGGGAGGTTACAAAGCCTTTCGGAATTGGTGCCTATCTAAATTCAACGAACACTACCCTATCCGTTTGCTTGGTGGCTTTACCGGTTCCGGGAAAACAACCACTTTAAAAGCTCTTGCCGTTTCTGGAGAGATCACCATAGACCTGGAAGCTATAGCCGGACACAAAGGGTCTGCCTTTGGCGATATCGAAGGTGTCATTCAACCTACACAGGAAATGTTCGAAAACCTGCTGGCGGTGGCATTGGGCACAGCACATGAACAGGCAGAACTCAAGCATGAACGGATATGGATCGAAGACGAAAGCCAGCGAATAGGATCAGTGAACTTACCGATATCTTTCTGGAATACGATGAGGGCATCGCCGTTATTTTTCCTGGACATTCCATTCGAAGAGAGATTGGACAATATAGTAGCCGAATACGGCAAAATAAAGACAGACAGGCTTATTAATGCGATCGTCCGCATCCGGAAACGACTGGGAGGGCTTGATGCAAAGAACGCCATCAATCTCGCCGTAGAAGGTGATGTAAAAGGGTGCTTCAGTATCCTCTTGCACTACTACGATAAGCACTATCAAAAAAGCCTGGTTAACCGGGAAAACCTTGATACGCTGCTGACTAAAATATCTTGTCCGACAACCGATCCTCAAAGCAATTCAAAAACAATAAAACAGCTCAAACTTCCGGTAAATGGAGCATGAAATTAAACTGACAAGCTTATCGTCAGGCGCAGGATGCGGATGTAAAATTGCCCCTTCAGTGTTGCATGATATTTTAAAAACCGACCTGCAACTTCCTGAATTTGGCCAGTTGCTCGTTGGCAATGCCACAAACGATGATGCAGCAGTGATGGATATGGGAAACGGCACAGCGCTCATCTCCACCACAGATTTTTTTATGCCGATAGTGGATGATGCATTTGCATTCGGGCGAATCGCTGCCGCCAACGCTATCAGCGATATTTATGCAATGGGCGGACGGCCCGCGATGGCAATTGCCATACTTGGGTGGCCCATCGAGACGTTACCGGCAGAACTAGCTCAGAAAGTACTCGACGGCGCGAGAACTGCATGCCAGGAAGCTCGCATACCACTGGCTGGCGGCCATAGCATACAATCTAAAGAGCCGATCTTTGGCCTGGCCGTAAATGGCTTTGTTGAGGTTAGCAATCTGAAGCGGAACAATACTGCGCAAGCCGGCGATGTGTTGTTTCTTACAAAACCGATCGGTGTGGGCATTCTTTCAACCGCACAAAAAAGAGGCTTGCTTACACCGCAAGATGCGACGCTGATGATGATGCAAATGCAACAACTGAACAACATTGGCGCGATGCTTGGTCCTGTGCAGGGAGTAGACGCAATGACGGATATTACGGGGTTTGGTTTACTCGGCCATGTTATAGAAATGGCGGAAGGTAGCGGTTTGACCGCAGCTCTGGATTATTCGAAGATACCTGTCATTGACTGCGCAAAGCATTACCTTGCGCAACGCGTGGTTCCGGATGCTACCTACAGAAACTGGAATAGCTATAGTTCGAAAACAAAATTTGAAGCAGGGGTTAATGTAATGGAAGCCTTCAGCCTGCTACCTGATCCACAGACAAACGGGGGGTTGTTAATTGCCGCAAGAGAGTCTGCCGTTAGCGAAATCCAGTCAATACTCCGCGGGGCTGGTTGCCTTTTCAGCGCTCCGATAGGACAGATGGTTGAAAAACAGGCGCATGCAGTAATCATAAATCCTTGATGGTATTATTCTTATTTTTGAGCAAATTGAATTCCAATAATGATTAAGAAATTATTCACGGCTGTTTCCATTTGTGTTTTCAGCACGATCTCCGTATCAGCACAGGAAATAATGCTTGACAGCGTATCTGAAAAGAGCCTTGGAGGTATCCATACCGACCAACATGGTCAATTCATCTATATACAACACCTGGTTGAAAATCCGACCGGTAATGACAGCAATCTTGTTGTCATTGGTATATACGACATCGGGTTAATGCCGATGAAACGGATCGAATATCCGGTGGGGCCGACGACATCTGTCGCTGCCATGGCATTTAACGGACAGTTCTTCCTGACTATCCTCGCCGATCCTGCGAACAAAACCCGCACAACGCTGCTTATTGACCGCGAAGGTAACGTGATGAAGAAAAAGGATGAGACCGGCCTTCGTTTAGCGCTCCTGCAACCAGACAGCTACCCTGACATTTTCACTTCCATGACAAACGACTTTACCGTTATTTATCCTATTGGTGAGAAAAAAGCGGGTTATGAATTGATTGCCTTTGACCAGGAACTCGAACCGCGCGTGAAGAAATCCTTTGTCCCCGCCGAAGGCTCATGGATAGCGCAGGACATAATAATGGACATGGAAAAGCTATATATTCTCCGCAAGGAAATATCAGCATCAGGCGATAAGATCTCGTACTCGATTCAACAGGTAAATAGTCATACCGGCGAAACTCAAAGCACTGTCGATCTGCGGGGCGAAGGCAATTTGATAATGCCCCGGTACGTCAAGCTGCTACCGGGTGAAATAATGACGGGAGGAACATTTACGAGAAACGATGCAACCAGCGCCGCATCCGGCCTTTTCATCAATCGGATAGACGCCTCCGGAAAATCAATGATGCATCTTGTACCCTGGGAAATGTTGAAACAATCTGTGAAGGGAGATATTTCTTCTGCCCTGGCAAGCGGCAAAACGAATGTGTTCATTGAAGATTATATGTTAAAACCCAATAACGAAGGTTTCATACTAATAGGACAGGCATACAACAGGACGAATGACAATGGCAGCGCCCGGATAAAAACAGGTGACATTCTGCTTTTTCATTTAAATCATGAGGGTGTACCTCAGCGTATCGACAAAATTGAGGTAAAACCTAAAGAAGCAATCGTAAAAGGAAATGTGACAAACGAAAGTGATCATGCGATCAATAGCTGGCTGGCCGGGCGTAATTTCTTTTCGTATTCCGGTTTTACCAACATCGGCGGACAAAATCTCATAGCGTATACTGCCAATGCCGACAATCATACAAAGGCCTACTTCACGCAAATAGACTCCATTAAAAACGACCAGATACAAGGAATGGACATTGACCGGATCGCCTCGCTCAACGGTGAAACAGAAAAGAACAAGAATCAATCTACGTCGCCTGTCATTTATACATACAACACACGCTATACTCCTGAAACAAGTCAGGGAATTATTATGGGACGTGATGAACGCGCAATATTTTACGACTACCAGAAACCAAAACTGGCAATATGGTTTCACCCTATAAGCGCTCAGCCCCGATAGCATTACTTCTGTAAAACTCGAGTCCCGCTTCGGAATACGAAGCGGGACTCTTACTTTTTCATGCTGGCGGGTAAATTTCTTATTCTAGATCAGGTTGTGGCGTATAACGAAGATAAGGCTTTATAATTTTCAAACCTTTCGGAAATTTTCTTTCTGCTTCTTCGGTTGGTATAGCTGGTACTACTATCACGTCTTCGCCGTGCTTCCAATCAGCAGGCGTTGCAACGCTATAATTCGCCGTAAGTTGCAGAGAATCAATCACTCGCAGCACTTCCAGGAAGTTGCGGCCGGTAGATGCAGGATAAGTGATCGTTAACTTCACTTTTTTGTCCGGTCCTATCACGAAAAGCGACCTCACAGTTTGAGTGGCGCTGGCCTCCGGATGTATCATATCGTACAATGTGGCCACCGTTCTGTCTTCATCAGCGATGATGGGAAAGTTAACGGTAGTGGCCTGTGTCTCATTGATGTCGTTGACCCAACCGTGGTGCTTGTCTATTGGGTCCACGCTTACGGCCATTACTTTTACGTTGCGTTTGGCAAATTCTTCTTTCAATTGCGCCGTGCGGCCCAGCTCAGTAGTACAAACAGGTGTGTAGTCAGCAGGATGTGAGAATAAGATGCCCCAGCTGTCTCCCAGGTATTCATGAAAACCGATGTCTCCTTCGGTAGTGCGTGCATTAAAATCTGGCGCTTCATCGCCCAGGCGGATTGCCATATGTTTTCGTTTTAAAAAGGTGAACAAAAGGACAACAAATATAGCAACTGCGCTAAAGCGAAACATTATATTTTTATGAAGTGGAAGACTGAGCGCATTTGCTAAACTGCCGACATACTGTATCTTCGTAACCTACGTTAATATATCTATGCGCTTTAGCTCCATAATATTCCTGATATTCTGCTTGTTGCGCTGCAATACTGTATCGGCTCAGCGGAAGATACTCAACATGACCGACCATGATGATAAGAAATACTACTTCGGCATCAGCTTCGGCATGAATTATTCTACTTACAAGGTCAATTTCAGCCAGTCCTTCACCGAACACGATACATTCAAGACCATTACCACCAGGGCGCTTCCCGGCTTTAACCTGGGATTAATGGGCAATCTTCGCCTTAGCAGTTTTGTTGATCTCCGCTTCGTGCCGTCCCTGGCATTTGCAGAAAAGGCAATCAATATGCAAACAACACTCGGTGTTAACCGCGACAGCAGCTCGGACCGGAAGATCGAAGCGATCTATATGCATCTTCCCCTGCAATTGAAATTTAAAAGCGACCGTATCAACAACTTCCGTTTTTATGCCATTGCCGGAGGAAAATTTGATATTGACCTTGCCGCTAATGCACGTTCGCGCCGCAGCGATGAATTCCTGAAAGTAAAACCCTTCGATGCGGGTTACGAGCTGGGGGCAGGTTTTGAGTTTTACTACCCCAACTTCATCTTTTCTCCCGAAGTCAAGCTCAGTCAAGGGCTTATGAATCAGCAGTTCAAAGACTCACGCATACCGCTAAGTAATGCGATAGATTTTATCAGTACGCGCATGGTAGTGATTTCCATACACCTGGAAGGTTAAGACCTGCCAGCTCACATGGCATCATTTTTACCCGTTTAAGTTGATGAGAACTTTCAACTTATCGAAGGCCACACGTTTACTATTCTTTTACTTTCTGTTTTTCGCAGGTCTTTACTACGCTAAAGGGTTCCTGGTACCGCTTTCAATAGCCGGGGTGCTAGCAATGGTAATGCTGCCGCTGGGCGAGCGCCTTGAAGGCAAAGGCATGAGCCGGGGCTTTGCTGCCCTGATCTGTACACTTTTGCTATTGGTGATCTTTGCAGGTTTGGGTACATTGGTAATCTGGCAGGTGTCAGATATCCTCAGCGATGCCGGCAACCTGCAGGCGCAGTTCACCAAGATGGTCAATAAAGTACGGGGGTGGCTCAGCAACACACTGGGCATTGCTCCTGAGCAACAGCAACAAATGCTGAGGCAGCAGCAGTCCTCATCTTCGTCAAAAGCCGCCCAAACCATCTCTGGTATCATCACAGGGTTTGGCGGGTTTCTTGCACACTCGGTGCTGGTCATGGTCTATATCTATTTATTCCTGTATTTCAGAATCCATCTGCGAACTTTCGTCCTCCGGCTTACCGCTCCTGACAGTCGCAAGAAGACCAGCGAAATAGTAGAACGGTCCACAGGCGTGGCCAGCGGCTATATGTCCGGCATGGCGATGATGATCGGGTGTCTTTGGATAATGTATGGTATAGGCTTCAGCATTGTCGGTGTTAAAAATGCGCTCTTCTTCGCTATTCTGTGCGGCTTATTGGAAATAGTGCCCTTTGTTGGCAACCTAACAGGTACAGCCACAACCATATTATTCTCGTTGGCGAATGGTGCGGAAATTAACACCGTCATTAGTATCATGGTAGTGTACGCTATCGTGCAGTTTGTGCAGAGTTACCTGCTTGAGCCACTTGTTGTTGGACGCGCAGTTAATATCAATCCATTAGCAACGATACTGGTCATTGTACTTGGTGAAATAGTATGGGGAATACCGGGAATGATATTGGCGCTGCCGATGCTCGGTATCTTCAAAATAGTATTCGACCATGTTCCCGGTCTTGAACCCTACGGCTTCCTCGTCGGTGAGGATGAAAAGAATGAGGCGGGCGACTACCCGATCATCCGGTCGATCAAAAGGCTTTTTGGTAAAGATAAATGAGCTATTAAGTCAACTCTTGTGTAGCAATTTCTACAACAGTACAAAATGATACTTAAGCAACTGTATGGATGAAGTACAACAGAAGGTTAACGCGGGTTTCCACAGGCTATTCTTAAGAGTGGTCTCAACTGGTATATTATCAGTGGATTGAACAATTGCGAGGGCACGATCAACGCACGCACCTTTAGCAATTTGTGAAAACTCAATGCAGGCGCGTGTTCCAAGTAGCCGTTGGCATATTCCTTTTGCTGTTGAACAAATTTTGTAAACCAAAAATTCAAGTACCATGGCAGAAAGCAGTAAGGGCCGGGGTAGCAACCTTGGCGGTAACCGAAGCAACAGCGGCGGTCGCAGCGGAAACGCTGGCAACAAAGGTGGACGCACTAATGTAAACAACCCCGGAAAGTCAAAACGCAATTTTGACTCGATGGAAGACGAAGACCTGCAGCAAGGTATCAGCCGTAAAGGCAACGAGCCTTCGCAAAAAACCGGCCGCGGCAGCACCAGCGGTAGCGGACGTAGCAAAAGCAGCGAATAACTAAGAAGAAGAAGAAATAAAAACAGGTTGTGGACTATCACGACCTGTTTTTGCTTAGCACCGGTACCATTACCCGTTTTGCTTCGGTGACAATAAAATTGTGAAGGAAGGGTATCGTGGTCACCTCATCCGAGGCCATTGCATTGTATATGCTATTGTCCGCCGCAATGAAGCTTTCGGCTAATGTGGCTATCCAGAAAGGCGCCGTGTTCTCTTTGCCATCGAGGCCATTATCCCCGTGTCCGAAATTGAACTGGGGGAAATGTGCATTCACAGCATGTACACACTGGTGCATCAGCGCGTTGCAAAGTACCTCTATCGGCTGGTTGATATTCCATTTGTTCAGTCGTATGCAATAGAGATTCTCCCTATTGTCAGACACCAGCACATTGTTGAACGGGAAGATAGAATAGTAAAGGTCCACGCTCATTTCAAAATCCGCGATCTGCATCAACCCCGCCAGTTGCGAAGGCGTAATATCTGCGAGGTCGAAGGCGGTATGCCGCTGTATGCCTTTATAAAAATACTCCTGCTGCAGCAGGTTATTCACATTGTTGACCGCGAGACGGAGCTTTTTATTAAAGCCGCTGTAGTTGATACGTACCATTATCTTTCTATTAAGGGTTATAAAAAAATGACAGGGTTTTCGGTTGTTGGCGATAAGGCCTGCAGGGGCTGTAAATGCCGCATAGCCATTCCAGCACTGCGATACAAAGTTGCTGAACGCCAAAAGCCGCTACAAGGTGACTATATGCAGCGCATTGGGGGTAGTTTTCACGGTTGGCAGATAAATAATCCTTTACGTATTTTGGAAAAAATTCTTTTTATGCCAGTACGTATCGACAACACATCTGACCCCGCTTCATTTACCGTTTCTGCCGACAAGCTTCAGAGCGGTATGGTCAATTTCCATTCACATTATTACCTCCTGGGTGGCAATTCCGATTTCATTGCAGACTTCAGCCTCAACTGGAATGATTTCCAGGCCATAGTGGACAATTACAAACTACAGTATCCTGGAGTGCCTGAATCAGACATTGCCCTGCGGTTCATCCACAGCTATGATCCTAATGATAACGCGCTTTTCCTGAAACTACAGGTTTGCCAGATGCAGCTTACAACGATCACCGAATACAATAGCCAGGTATACCAGTTGCTGAGCAACAATAATGAATTATGGTACGTTCTGCGGGAAGGTGCAGCATTTCCTGACAACCCAGGCACATTGCTGGACCAGGTTTATCTTGACTCATTTGAATATAAGCCCGTACCTACGGAAGCGCTGGCCGAGCAGCTTTCGCAAGATGGTGGATTGAAGTTTGTTCGCACATTGACCTTCCCGTGGCTGAGTGAGATCTACCAGATGTACCAGGATAACGGTGCCCCACAAGACCCGCCTGATACAGTTCTTTTAAAATTTGCTTCATGCTCCTATACCGAACTGGAACCGGGCAGTTCTTCCGTATTGTGGCCGCACGGGCTGGTGCTTTATCTGAACGTGAATGGAACGGATCTTTTGGATAACGAGAATTCGGTAGCGATATTCCATTATAAGGGAGCAGATTTAAGTGCTCAATGCCCACCAAGGTGCAACATGTACGCAACGCCTCCACCTACGATGTAATACTTTGGTAGTAAAATGCATAGGCTTTTTATAAATTAGCGCTGTAAACTGCCTATGCATTTTTTTTTGTTTATTGCTGCCCTTTTTGTCAAAGTATGTGCATTGCTAGCCGGGATTTTCAGTTGGAACAGCCTCTCGCTCCCATTTAAACTCGCTTTCACCCAAGTCGTTGCAGCTCTTGTATGTGAGCTTGGCGAAACTTATCTGATTTCGATTTATGGCGAGAATGTTTGGCTTTGCAATATCTATATGTTAGTAGAAATACTACTGCTCGGTATAATTGCAACCATGCTAGTAAACAATAGCCTGATTAAACGGATCGTCGCATTATTACTCGTTGGCCTTTCGATTATATGGGTAATGACGATTCAACGTAACGGTTTGAAGACACTTACAAACACCTTTTATTTATTGGGTGGGATAGTATTGGTAATGTCCTATTTAGCAGTGTTATTCAATAGCAGCGTTTTGGCAAGCAAAAAGGTAATCAGTGACCCTGTGTTTTGGTTCTCATTATCGGTAATAATTTATTTTGGCTGCTACCTTCCATATAAAGGCCTTGAGAATTATCTGATGTCCATATCTATGGAGTTGACTGACTCCCTATTTAATATTATCCTTCTATTAAACTACATCCGTTATCCTCTTGTCGGTCTTGCCTTTTACTTACACGGCAAAAACGCGAACTACGAGGCAGATACTAGTCTAACGCATTAATTTTCAGCTATCTATTGGCAACATAGCGCGCCTTTTTTATATTTTTATGGCGAAATGCTTGAACTCGCTGCCATTATTTGGGGAAAGGTATTAGCGCTCGTTATCGGCCTGATGTTTTTTCGCCAGCTTACGCCGCCCTTCCGGCTGGCCATGCTGCAGGTATTCCTGGGCATGATGGCTGAAGTGACGGGCAGGTATATTGTTGTAAGATACCATGCGCACAATCTGTGGCTGTTCAACTATTATTGGCTGGCAGAGTTATGGGTAGTAGGACTCGCCGGCATACTGCTCCTGAAAAATGTAAGACTACGCGCAGCCTTTACGCTGCTGTTGCTGATCCCAAGCCTCATCTGGCTGGTTCTTATATACAGGAACGGTATCGATGTTCATCCTTCGCCGGCGCTTACCGCCATCGCAACTGCACTGGTAGTTATCTTCATTACGGTATTATTGCAACTTTCGTTCAACACAGAGAAGCTGGCAATTCAACCGGTATTCTGGCTTTGCTTATCGGTACTGCTGTTTTTTGGCGGCAACCTGCCCTACTACAGCATGTTCAGCTATATGTACGAGAATAACCCCGCGCTGTTAAGCAAGCTCTTTGTCATCACCCAAATACTAAACCAGTTACGCTACCCCATGGTTGGACTTGCATTTTATCTTGCCGGGAGAGAGCAACTGGCCGAAGTCAAATCACGGAATAATGTTCGATAACGATATAGCATTTACTATAGTCGTCACCACCCTGTTGATCCTGCTGCTTATTGCGGGGGTTATCATCACCATGTTTCTTGCCAACAGGCGGCATGTGCAGCAGGAAGTGAAGATGGCGCTGATGCAATCAAACTACGAAAAGGAGCTGCGCGCGGTAGAGAATGAGGTGCAGGAGCAAACGCTGAACAATATATCGCGCGAGCTGCACGACAACATAGGCCAGCTACTGACCGTAATGCGCATACAAATAGAGCAGGAGAAACTGGATAACCCGGACATCCTCCCTACACTGGCATCGATAGATTCCACGCTCACGGATATCATACAACATGTACGCTTACTCAGCCACAGCCTCAACAGCGATGTGCTTGAACAGAACGGGCTGATGAAGATGATAGATCAGGAAGTGAACAGGCTGCGCATATTCAGGAAAATAGCCATCAACTTCGAGAGTGACGGGACAGAACCTAAGCTGGATAAAGACCAGCGAATGATGGCCTTCCGCATATTCCAGGAGCTTCTTAATAATATTTTAAAGCACGCCCGTGCAAAGAATATCTATATTCAACTGAAAGCAGGCGATAAATTCAGCCTGATACTTAGCGACGATGGCGAGGGCTTTAACCTACCGCAGACAATGAAGTCAGGCGGCGGCGCGGGACTAAAAAACATGACCAAACGGGCTGCCCTTGCGCGTTTGCATTTTCATATTGACACTGCTATAGGCAAAGGCAGTACATTCACACTTTCAGAAACTAATATTTAACCATGGCGAAAAAAGCATCCATATACCTGGTAGATGATCACCCGATAGTTCGTAACGGGTTGAAGATCCTCATTGAAAAAATGGGCTATACCATCACCCAGCAATATGACCATGGGAAAGAACTAATAGACAGTTTCCCTCTACAGGATCCGCCCGACCTGATCATCATGGACCTGACCATGCCCGTGATGGATGGCGCCGAAACAGTCCGCGAACTGAAGAAGCTTGGTGTGACCGTACCGGTGCTTATGCTCACCTGGGAAACGGAGGAAAAGATCATCATCGAGCTCTTCCGAACCGGTATACGTGGCTACCTGCCTAAGAGCAGTACGGCAGACGTTATCAAGAAAGCGATAGACGATGTACTCAACACAGGCTACTACCACAACGAGATGCTGATAAAAGCACTTACCACCGAAAAGAAGGATGTAAAAGATGAGAAAGAACAAGTGGCCGCACAACTTACGGACCGCGAGAAACAATTCCTGCAGCTCGTGTGTAACGAGAACGAACTTACCTATGAACAGATTGCCGATCAAATGGGTGTAAGCCGTCGTACAGTGGATGGATACCGGGAGGCGATATTCGAGAAATTCAACATTAAGTCAAAGACCGGGCTTGTGCTTTTTGCCATAAAATACGGACTCATAAATGTAGTCCGCGCACAATAAGAAAAACCCCGCATTTGTGGGGCTTTTCTTATTATTTACTTTCTATTTCTTTAGCATCGTCTTTGCCGTCCTTGGCATCCTTGAATTCCTTAATGCCCTTTCCAAGGCCGCTCATCAGACCGGGTATCTTTTTAGCACCAAAAAGCACAATGATGATCAGCGCTATCCAGATCCATTCGCCGCCACTTGGCATTGAGATCAATAATTGAGGTTGAATGTTCATTATCACGATTTAATGCAAAGTTAGGCTATTTCTCCGCTAATTGCAGAAACGATCGGGATCGACCCGAAACATATAATTATGGATTCAGAAACATTTCACCTCAGATCATCCTGACAAAAAGATATATTCCAAGGGCAACTACCAATACCGCGTAAAAGAGCGTATTGATGCGGTTGCTGGCCTTGTAATAACTCTTTCTGTGCTTATGAAACGTGTTGCGGATGGACTGCTCGCTATAGATACCGAGCGACTCCATGAACACCTGGCCCGCCTGGTCCAACCCCGCGGTTTTGATCTTGAACAACTTAACGATCGCGAATAACCCCACAATGCCAAGTATCATATAGGGTGTATACTCGTTCAGGTAATAATGCAACATAATTTATTATTTCTCTCTTATCAAAATGCACTGCAAATATCAGGCCGCATGAGCAAAAAACCAAAGATTTTTCAACTTAAACTGAGACGTTGAAATCGCGCAAAGCATCGTTCAGACTGGTTTTCAAGTCGGTAGAAGCTTTTCGCTGGCCGATGATCAGCGCACAACTTACCTGGTAGTCGCCCGCAGGAAACTTTTTAGTATAACTGCCGGGGATCACCACGCTCCGTGCCGGTACGCGGCCTTTGTATTCTACGGGTTCGCTGCCGCTTACATCTATGATCTTTGTCGATTGCGTCAGCACGACGTTTGCGCCTAGCACCGCCTCTTTTTCCACGATAACACCTTCTACAACTATACAGCGGGAACCGATGAAACACCCGTCCTCAACCACCACCGGCGATGCCTGCAAAGGCTCGAGCACTCCGCCTATCCCCACGCCACCACTCAGGTGCACGCCTTTACCAATTTGCGCGCAGGAGCCCACCGTAGCCCAGGTGTCTACCATGGTACCTTCGTCTACAAAAGCGCCAATATTCACGTAAGACGGCATCAGTACTACATTCCGCGCCACGTAAGCACCATATCTCGCAACCGCATGCGGCACAGCCCGTACGCCTAGCGATGCATAATCCTTTTTCAGCAGCATTTTATCGTAAAACTCAAAGGGCTCAACCGTCCATGTTTGCATGGGCTGTATGCCGAAATACAGCAGGATAGCCTGTTTTACCCATTGATTCACTTCCCAGCCGTTGGCACCAGGGCTGGCAACGCGCAACCTGCCTTTATCTACCTCCTCTATCACGGCCCGCACCGCATCCTGGTAGGTTTTATCTTTCAGCAATTCCCTGTCCTGGTAGGCGGCTTCTATCATCTGTTGCAGTTGTTGCATTTGGTTGTTTTTGTGCGGCGAAAATAAGAAAGCTGGCGGCATTTTGGCACTCAACATATTGTAAACTATTTTTTTTAAAAAACGATTTGGCAAAATGAAATCGCCACGTATCTTTGCAATCCCAAACGGGAAAGGAAGCATAGCTCAGCTGGTTCAGAGCATCTGCCTTACAAGCAGAGGGTCC
>CAMPKG010000024.1 GCA_946887085.1 uncultured Sphingobacteriales bacterium | reverse complement strand
GGGTTTGGGTATATCCTGGCGCAAATCGTTCAATAATCTCACCGAGTTTTTCAGGGGACAGAAATATGCTGCGCAGCAACTGGAACTGGAGCAGCAGCGCCTGCAACAACAGGATTCGATTCGCCGCAGACCCAGCGGCACCTGGTAATTATTTTCCGCTTATTTGTTTGAAGTAGGCTTCGAGTAGTTGGGCGATTGCATCCCAGCCAAAACGGCCCTGTATTACTTCTATTCCCTTTTTCCCAACATCGCGCCGCATCTTTTCTGAAGACAGCAATTCAATAACGCTTTCGGCAAACATTCTTGCTTCCATCTGCATGATAGCTCCCTCACCGCTTTCAATACCTAAGCCCTTAAAACCTATGTGCGAACATACCACGGGTACGCCCATGGCCATTGCTTCCAGCACTTTGTTTTGGGTGCCGGCGCCAAAACGAAGGGGCGCAACCACAACACTGGCTTCGTTATATACAGCAGCAAGGTTTTCGATAAAGCCGGTCACTTTTACGTGATCGTTTGCCAATGCTCTTACTTTAGCGATGGGGCGTTGCCCCGCAATTACGAACGTCACCTGCGGGAATCTCGCCCTTATCAAAGGCAGTATCTCTTCTGTGAAATAAACTACAGCATCCACATTGGGTGCGTAGTCCATATTACCGGTAAAGAGTAATGTGTGGTTGTGCGAATAATCATGACCGCCGGCTTTGAACACATCAAGATCTACACCATTTGGCAACAAACGGATGTGATCGAGGTGATGAACCTCGCGCAGGTAATCAAGATCTTCTTTAGAGCATACCAGCGAAAGATTGTACTTCTTCGTTACCTGCTCATACGCCAGCACCCGTTTTTGTTCAATGTTCTCGAATATGCTTCGAAAAAATCCACGCGCAAGTTTCCTCCTGCGCTCCCAATACAAAGAAAATGCATCGGGCAGGTCGAGTATGCGCGGCAGTTCGCTATACTTAGCGAGGTATGGCGACATGCGCAGGTGCTGTACATGTACCGCGTCGAATTTGTGTTGCGACAATACCTCTTTTATTTTCCTGCGCATTTCTGCCGACTGGAAATACAACACCTGCAAGGGCCTGGCATCAAAACCTGCGCCAAGGCAATTGAAAGCGGATTTCCATTTAGGCAAATACACCAGCGTAACGGACGAAAATATTTTTTCGAGCTCCGGTTTGTAGGCAAATTCTTCTTTGTGTTGCACGAACGTGAGCAGGTGCAGCTCATGCCTGCCTTTCAGCCTTTTGGCAAGGTTAAATATCTTCAGCTTATCGCCACGATAGGGCGGGTACGGTATGCGGTTGGCTAAGAAGAGTATTTTCAATACGAGCTGAGTTTGTAGCCGGCCTATTTCAAAATATCGTGGCCGAGCTTATCGCGTTTGGTCTGCAAATAAAACTCATTATGCGGATTCGGCGACATTTCCACCGGCACATTTTCTACTATCTCCAATCCGTAACCAAGCAGGCCTGCACGTTTGCGCGGGTTGTTGGTCATCAGCCTTATCTTAGATACACCAAGGTGCCTGAGTATTTGTGCGCCGACGCCATAATCGCGCTGGTCGTTTTTAAAACCCAGAGCGAGGTTGGCTTCCACAGTATCCTTACCTTCTTCCTGCAGTTTGTAGGCTTTTAGTTTGTTGAGCAGGCCAATGCCGCGGCCTTCCTGGTTCATGTATACGATCAGGCCTTTGCCTTCACGCTCTACCATTTCCATAGCAGCCTGCAATTGCTCTCCGCAATCGCAGCGCAGCGAGTGCAGGATATCGCCGGTAAAGCAGGAGCTGTGCACCCGCACAAGAACAGGCTCGTCTTTGTCCCAATCTCCTTTCTTCAGCGCCAGGTGGTTTTCGCCTGTGTTGGTCTGGCGGAAAGCGATAAGTTCAAAATCGCCATGCTTTGTTGGCATATGCACGCGTACTTCTACCTCTATCAGGCTTTCCGTGCGAAAACGGTATGCTATCAGGTCTTTGATAGAAACTATTTTCAGGTCGAATTTCTTCGCTATTTCTTTCAGTTGGGGCAGGCGGGCCATGGTGCCGTCATCATTCATGATCTCCACCAGCACACCTGCGGGTTCGAAACCGGCAAGACGTGCAAAGTCTACCGTAGCCTCTGTATGCCCGGCCCTGCGAAGCACACCCTCGCTGCGCGCACGCAACGGGAAGATATGACCGGGACGGCCAAGATCCTCAGGTTTTGTATTGGGGTCTATCAATGCCTGCACTGTCTTAGCGCGATCGTGTGCTGAGATACCGGTAGTACAGCCATGCCCTATCAGGTCGACAGACACTGTGAAAGGCGTCTGGTGCAGCACCGTGTTGTTCTCCACCATCAGGTTAAGCCTCAGCTCATCGCAACGCTCCGCGGTAATAGGTGCACAAATAAGCCCCCTACCATGTTTCGACATAAAATTGATGATCTCGGGAGTAACGTTCCGCGCAGCGGTAACAAAGTCGCCTTCATTCTCACGGTCCTCATCGTCCACAACTATCAGAAGTTTTCCTTTTTTCAGATCCTCCAGCGCAGATTCTATTGTATCCAGCATATATTTCCCCGGTATGAATTTCTATGCTGCAAATTTACTACCAATTGCGCCTAAATAGGATATGGAATTATAACTAATGCTGATAAAATGGCACAATAACCCAACAAAACGGCCTGTTGAAGGCCTCTATAACTGGTTTTCCACCAGCATATTATCTATTTTATCAATTAGTTGCTGCATCAAAGCATCCTTGTCGTACTTCATCTGCACGAACAGGCGGGCCTCGTTCGCCATCTCCTGCACCTCGCCGGAATGTGCGTGTATCCACTTCAGCGCATCGATAAATTCCGCCGGAGTGTTGGCAGCAAAGTAATGTTTGCCGGGAATGGCGTCGATGCCCTGCATGCCTACAGCGGTGCACACAATGATCTTACCCGCGGCCATCGCCTCCAATATCTTCACGCGTATGCCGCCACCTGAGCGTAACGGCACTACCAGTATTTTCTTGTCGCGGATGAATACATCTGCATCAGGCACTTCGCCGGCACAGATGGCTCCTTCAACCTGCATCTCCCGGAAAGCAGGCGGCATATTACGGCCGGCGTAATAGAATTTTAGCCTCGGCAGTTCCCAGTGTACCGAAGGCCATATCTCCTCCAGGAACCAACGCATGGCATCTGCATTGGGCATCCAGTCCATAGCGCCGATGTGGTAAGCTGAAAGCTCACCGTTCCCTGATCTGTCAATAACCGAGGTATCAATGCCAAACGGAATGGTGAGTACATTATTATTGAATTTCTTCGCTATCCCCGCATCGGTTCCGGTAATTGGCAGCAGCAGATCATACTGCGACCATGCATGGTATTCATACTTGCAGATGCGTGCAGCAAGGTTGCGCAGGTAAAACTTCTTTAGCGATCCTTTTGTTTCGGCCGCGAGCCGCTGCCAGATCTCGTACTCTATATTATGAAGGCGCAGCACCGTTAGCGGCGAGACCGCTTTTATTAATCGGAGATATCCACTTAAGAAAACACTTTCTACCTGCACTACTTCGGGGAGGAAGCTATGCAGCACTTCCTCCAGTTTTTCGGCGAAACCTCTGTGCCGGAATCGGTCGGCGTGGTTGGGACGTGTGGTGAACAGAAAATTGAGCAGCGTTGGTACCGGCTTTATCTCGTTGTCCACATCTACGGTCTCAAACTGAATATCTTGGTATATCTGCGCCAGCTCTTCCTGCTCTACATAGTGCCTCGTAGTATTCATCGACAGCAGGCAAACAAGCCAGCCCGCCTTCTTATAACCTTCCACCATCACGTTCATGGCAATATTACCCCCATCGTTGAGCGGGTATGGTACACGATTGGTAAGTATCAGTATACGTCTTGCAGGCATTGGTTGCGAGTTACAAAAATAAAATCCAAGTTTAAAACGTTTATTTTTACCGCATGGTACGTAAAAAAGTGATCTTCCTCGGCTCCAAGCCCATAGGCTACCAGTGCTTCGACTGGCTGCTGCAGGCGCAGGACGAGCTGGGTATCGAAGTCACAGGAGTGCTGACTCAGGCCCGCAAAGAGTTCAGCGGTGAAAATGACCTGACTGCACTTGCGGCAAAACACAACATACCTGTCATCGCAACGCCCGACGAGATACCCGCCTGCGATATCCTTTATTCTGTACAATATCACCAGATACTCAAGGCAGAACATATTGAAAAGGCGGCACAGATAGCTGCAAACTTGCACATGGCGCCACTGCCCGAGTACCGCGGCAGCAACCAGTTCTCTTTTGCCATCATCGACGGCAAAGAAGAATTTGGCACCACGATACATAAAATGGATGTGCGGATAGATCATGGCGATATCCTGTTTCAGAAACGCTTCCGCATACCCTATGGCTGTTGGGTGAATGAGCTGTATGAACTCACTTTCGATGCATCCCTGAAATTATTCAGGCAAACACTGAAACACGTAATTGACGGCAACTACAATCCGGTGCCGCAGCAGTCACTAGTACATAAGTATGGAACATCACTGCACTATCGCAACGAGATCGCTACGCTAAAACAAATAGACCTCAGCTGGGACCGTGAAAAAATTGAACGCCATATACGGGCAACGTTCATGCCCGGTTTCGAACCGCCCTATACTATCGTCGATGGTAAAAAAATATTCTTCTCTCAATCGTGGGCATGAGCAAACGCAGGCATATAGTTCTTACCGTTACCTCAGACCCCAACTACGATCAGCGAATGATACGCATCTGCACCTCGCTGCACAATGCAGGCTATCAGGTAACGCTGGTTGGCAGAGAAAGGCCATCGAGCAAACCGCTGATAGACCGCCCTTTCAAACAAGTGCGGCTGAAACAACGCATAGACCAGGGGAAATTATTTTACCTGACCTATAACCTGAAGCTGCTATTCTATTTACTGTTCAAAAAAATGGACGCGGTTTGCGCAATAGACCTGGATACAATACTTCCCGTTTATTATGCGTCAAAGCTTCGTGGAATACCAAGAGTGTATGATGCACACGAGCTGTTCTGCGAAATAGAAGAAGTAGTATCGCGTCCGTACATTCAGAAAATGTGGTACGCAATAGAAAGGCATACTGTGCCGCATTTTAAGTATGGCTACACCGTGAACAAAAGCTATGTAGATGAGTACCGGAAAATGTATGGAGTAGCGTATGCCATCGTCCGTAATGCAACCATATTGAAACCGCTGACAATACCCCAAAAGCCTGAACGCTCCATCCTTTACCAGGGAGCTGTCAACTATGGGCGCTGTTTCCCTGAACTTATCGCGGCGATGAAAAATGTTGACGCAAAACTCATCATCTGCGGCGAAGGAAATTTCTACACTCAGGCGCAGCAATTGGTTAAAGAGCACGGACTGGAAGGCAAGGTAGTCTTCAAGGGTTACGTGCCGCCTGCAGAATTACCGCAATACACATTGAATGCTTATGTCGGGATCACGCTGTTTGTAGCTACCAGCAGGAGCAATGAATTATCGCTGGCTAACCGCTTTTTTGACTACATGCACCACGGCGTACCGCAGCTTTGCATGAAGTATCCTGAGTATGAGAACATCAACCGCGAGTACGAAGTAGCTGAACTGATAGATAATGTAGAACCGGCAAACATTGCTGCAGCCCTCAATAAACTATTATCGGACGAGGACTACTATAGAACGCTGCAACAAAACTGCCTGAAGGCGCGCGAAGTGTATTGCTGGCAGCAGGAGGAAAAAAGATTGGTGGAAGTTTATCAAAGATTATTCAATGAGCAGTAGTATAAGATTCAGTGTGGTGATACCCGCATACAATGCGGCACAAACCATAGGCAATGCTATCGAGTCCTGCCTGCAGCAAAGCTATGAGGCGCATGAGATCATTGTAGTGGATGATGCCAGTACCGATGATACGGAAGAGGTGGTAAAACAACACGACGGCAATGTCAGGTACATCAAACTGCTTAAGAACACAGGCAGCGCTACAGCACGTAACAAAGGCATGAGCATTGCTACAGGTGATTATATCGCCTTCCTGGATGCTGATGATATATGGCATGAGAACAAGCTAGGCATTTGCGCATCCATACTCAATGGAGTACCCGGCATTAAATTGCTCTATCATACTTATACACTGGATGACATAAACAGTGTAAATATTCCGGAAGGGGCAACGCTCTATCGCACACCGTTTGTAAAATTGCTGCAGCGCAACCTGGTAGCCACACCGTGCGCAGTTATCAAAAACGAAAAGAAATACGAATTCAATACAGATATGCGCTACTCCGAGGACTATGATCTCTGGCTGCGTATGGCATATAAACACAAGGCCTATTTCATAGACATACCGCTCACGCAATTGGGAAGGCCCGTGCTTTCAAAAGGAGGTATCAGCGCTAATAAATGGGGTATGCGTAAAGGCGAATTAAAGGCATTCACCCGGCTGGTAAAGCTGAACCCGTTGTTCATCCTTTCCCTGCCGTTCCTGTACAGCTACAGCCTGGGCAAGCATATTTTCAAAGCTATTTCGGGCAGGTAATTAGTCAATACCGGCTACAGAGATTTCCTTGACCGCGCCCTGCTCTATTCTTACCACACGTGCCGGAAATTTCTGGATGATGGAATAATCGTGCGTAGCCATGATAAAGGCTGTGTGGTAGTCCTTGCAAATATTGAAGAGCAGCTGCATGATCTCATCCGTTGTATCGGGGTCAAGGTTACCCGTAGGCTCATCCGCCAGTATCAGTTTGGGATTATTGAGCAAAGCACGGGCAATATCCACACGCTGCTGCTCGCCCCCAGACATTTCGTAAGGCATTTTAAAACCTTTGCCCTTTAAGCCTACTTTGGCCAGCACGCTTTCTATTTTCTCCTTCATCAGGTTCTTATCCTTCCACCCGGTAGCTTTCAGAACAAACTCAAGGTTGTCGTGCACGTTACGGTCGGTCAGCAGGCGGAAGTCCTGGAACACAATACCCAGGTTTCTCCTTAGCAAGGGCACAGTCTGCCATTTCAGCTGTTTCAGGTCGAAGCCGGCTACATGCCCTTCTCCCTCGGTGAGGTAAAGGTCTCCATACAGTGTCTTCAGCAGACTGGATTTACCGGTGCCCGTCTTACCGATCAGGTACACAAACTCCGACTTGCCCACTTCAAAATTCACATTACCGAGTATCAGTGCTTTACCCTGGTAAATATTTGCATTTCTAAGCGACACTATTTTTGAATCGTTCATGCTAACAACGGATTTGCAACAAAAATAAAAGGCTTGCAGTTATTACCGCGAGTTTTTTCAAACATAAAAAAAATAAAGCCAACAAAAACAAAAAAGCCTCCCGCTTGGCGGGAGGCTTTCTGCAAGTACTAAAAGCTATTAGTAAGAAACCAGTTTTTCAGTATGAGTTGTAGTTCCGGTAACTACTTGTACCAGGTAGATACCTTTCACAGCGATAGCTGAAGCAGGGATCTCGATACGGTTAACTGAACCGCTGAGCTGCTGCTGTACGCTGTACACAACTTTACCGGTCATATCAGCAACCTGAATTTTTGCAGTTTCATTGCCGTTACCATTGATAACAACGAACGAGTTGCCTGTGGTAGGGTTCGGAGCCACAGCGATGGTTTTACCATCGTTCATCAATGTGTTCACACCCAGCGGGAACGGACTAACGTTGATACGATCGATGTAGAAATTGTTGCTGACAGCAACGTAAGAGTTAGTACCACCGGCGAAGCAGTTGCCGCACACACTTGGCTTGTACCTGAAGCGGAAGAACGTTTTCGGAGTTCTTGCAGCACTAGGGATGTTCCTGGCTTGCAGCTTCCAGTCACCATGCCACAATGGAGCATATGGGTCGGAATAGCTGCCCTTGTTGCCAAGATCTTTCTTAACAACGCTGTCAAATGTACGCCATGACTTACCGCAGTCGATCGAATAAGCCAGTTCCAGCCTATCATTCATCTGCGATACATCTGTAGTACGGAACACACCTGAAGACATGAAGTTGATATTGCAGTCTCCGCTGGTCATACCAGAAAGGTCGAAAGCCGGAGTGAAGAAATCATCAAAGTCACCACCCAGGTTGCCGCGGTTGGTCTCAGGGAAGTTACGTGTATCAAAGCCTTTGAAAACGATACAAGTCTTGTCAAAGAAACCGGTATTGTCAGACACTTCCCATTTAGATTGGTTGTTGTAGTGGTTGAACGCAGGCCATTTGTCATATTCACCTGAGTTGAACTCCTGGTAGTTGCCCGGAGGAACTGTGTAGTTCGGGTCAGCAACATATACAGGCGTGCCCTCAATAGTAGTGCTACCGGCATTGCTGGTCGCGGTCAACTTCAATGTAGCCCATCCCGGCTCGGTAAAGGTAATCTCGAGAGGCTTATTCAGGTCAGCACCTGTATGTGTATAAGTGCCACCACCGTTGGAGAACTCCCATTTTACTTCAGTTACTGTATCGCGCCAACTCCTGTTCCTGAACGTGAACGTCTCATTCGTAAGATTAGCGCACATGAATGCTGTTCTTTCCGCTGAGTTCAACCATGCACCTTTTTCAACAGAGAACTCCGCTACAGGCGGCAGGTCGTTAGCAGGATCGAGGATACCTGTAGCGGTCTGCGTAACCGGGCTCAGCAGGTTTGCCCTGTTGGCAACGGCACTTTTCAATGTAGTGCGCATACGCAATACTTGTCCTTTTGTAAACATCTTGGTACAGCTGGAATAATCCATGATGTTCTCCGTGTTGTTCGTATCAGGATAGTCAATAGTATCCTGTTGCAACGGAGCGCCTATAAAAGGAGCAAAATTGTACACTTTGTAATAGCCATTAGAGCAAATAGTATCGCTCAGCGCACATGCCTTCTTTACGAAGTGCCCTGTGGTGGGAGGAGTGTCATCAACCTCATCCTCGCCACCGCAAGCGCTTTCAACCTCGCCGCCTCCCCATGTATGGAACAGGTTGAAGTAGTGTCCTACCTCGTGTGCAACCGTATGCGAGTTTTCGTCGATAAAGTTGTAACCTGTAATTACACCATCATTGTAAGGGAAGTTGGCAGCGCCGGCCGGCAGCGTTGCATAGGCGGCAACTTCACCAACTGTCGCGCCGCGACCGATCTTGTTGATGATCCAGATATTCAGGTACCTGTCAGGTGCCCACTGGTCAAACTTAGCCTGGTCGTCTCCGCCCTTTGTCAGGTAAGAGTAATGGCGGGTGATACCAGTTGTCGGTTTGCCCTGAGGATCTTTCCTTGCAAGACGCAGCTCGAAATTAGCATTACCAATGTATGGTTTGAACACCGGGATAACGTTATTAACGTCAGGGTTCTTTGCCTGGAAAGCAAGGTTGAGTTTTCTGACCAACTCGTGCACTTCCTGGTCTGTCACAAACTCAGCACCGTAATCGTGAACTACGTGTACTGCAATTGGAATAATAAGCTTGGTTTGGATCTCAGCCTCGTAAACGGAATCAATGTAGGCCTTGTAGTTAGCTGCAGTAGTTTTCAAAGTAGCTCCCTTCAGGTACATTTCCAGTGCCTGCTGCACTTCCTTTACCTGGGGATTCAATTCAGCATAACCCTGATGTACCTCATCTGTAGCGCACCTCTGGGCATGTGCAAAGCCGCTGAGGCCTGCTGCCGCTGAAAGTAATAGAATAGCTTTTTTTACCATTTTTAAATTATTGAAAATTCTATTGAAAAACTGTGGTTTCAAAGATAGAGATTCCTGTTAAAAAATTGCAAAGTTTTTTGTCACAGAAGTCTGATATTTCCGTATATTACTGGGTGTTTCCCGTCAATATGACAAATCCTTTACAATTGTCGTTTTTCGATGTTTCTGTTTGCTGAGGCCATCGGTCAGGCAAAGATCGCACATATTGTTTCCACTCACATCTCTGTTTATTGCCCTAGCCTTAGCTGTCAAACGCATCCCTGGAGAGTAGCTTTGGCATTAAACAAAAAACCCGCTGCAAAGCAGCGGGCCTTCATATCGTAATATGCTGCTACCACTTGGCGTAAAAGCTGCCTTCGGTAATGGTCATCTTCTTCGTGATGTCACCCTCGTAGATCGTACCTGAAAACTCTCCTTTTACTTCTGTACCGTCGTCTGACGTGATCTTGATAACAGGATAGTTGAAACCGAGACTGCTGTAATGGATGCTGTTGCCCATATCGCCGACCGACATCAACGTGAGCGTGTCGTAAGTTTTTGCGCCTGTGTATCCTAATGCCTGGATCGTTAATCCAACATTCGCATTGCCTTTGTAATTGATAGTAGCTGATATACCCATGTCACCGCCGCTCTTGCTCACCGAAAAGAAATTGCTGCTCTCATACAGCGTTCCGTCGATCTTGGCCTTCATATAATAAGTAGGCGTACTGGGATTGTTCGGATTACCTGGATTCGTTGGGTTGGTGGGATTTGTCGGGTTGGTGTTGGTGCTGGTATTGTCTTTTGTGCAAGATGATGCCATTGCAAACAGGGCCATAGCAACTACCGCTGTGATCTTTCTTCTCATTTTTTGCTTTTTTTTTGAGGGTTTTAAAAGGCTGCAAGTTAGCTGAAAAGCCTGAACAGGCAAGCATTTGCAGGCATTTTGACGGGCGATGTGTTCCCGTAAGATACCAGCACAATATTAATTAGGTATACCGCCCTATTAAGCTTACCTTTACTCATATAGTTGGCTGCTCGCCTGTCCTGAATCGTAATTATTCTCCCCCTCTCTTCAGCGTAGACCTCCCGCCAATCATTATTTACCCAATAATTTGCTTATGGAGAAGACCATTTCAATTCAATACACGCCCGAGGGCGCTCAATGCTTGTCCATACCCGTGTGTTATGAGAAGGAAGACGACGACCAGATACAGGTGCTGAAATGCAGGATAGACCTGCCAATGGGTCAGGCGCCCATTTGGCTGCGTCCGCTGAAATTCGAGGTACGCGCCATCTACGACGGCAAAAGCTACCAGCCACTGATGAACGAAACCGGTGGTTTTTATACCCTGGATGCAGCCCTTTTTATGGAAAAAGCGCAGCACGAGATACTATATGCCGAAAAACGCAAAGGCACCCGTGCGCTCTGATCGATGCCTGTCAACATCTTTATCAGCAACCTGTGCGAGACCACCAGCGAAGACCATCTGCGAAAACTGTTCAGTCATTTTGGTGAGGTCCTCAGCGTGCAGGTGATCATGAGCCACGAAACGGGGAAGTCTGAAAAATTTGCTTTCGTTGAAATGGCTGGCAGGGATGAAGGAGATGCGGCGATCAGGCAGATCAACAACATGCAGTTTATGGGCAGATACCTGGAAGCAAAAGAGGTGCGGAATAAAAAAGACAAGTAAAAACATTTCACTATCATAAAATCATACGGCCATATGTCATTCAGTCCCGAACACAATAAAAAGCTCAACGAATTCGACCAGGGCATAAAAAGAATACGCAACAGCAACAATAATTTCTTTGAGAATACCCGCGCTGTCAGGAGCATTTACGATCTCAAAGACATCCGCTCCTATTTCGATGTGCAGGTGTCGATGACGGGACAGTTCGTCCTGCAGTTCCGTAAAGACAGCGGGCTGCCGGAGAAGATACGCAGCGAGATATCCTCGCTGTTTTACCGCATATGGCCCGAAACGGTTGAAAACAATTAAAACATCAACTTCTAAAAATGAATATTGAACAGGAAATAGCCTATTACAAAGCCAACCGCAAGGCACTTACCGAGCTGTATGAGCGCAAATTCATCATCATTAAAGACTGTTCTGTGGCAGGTGTGTTCGATACCCGTACGCAGGCCAACGAGGCAGGGTTATCCCTGGCAACCGGCAGCTTTATCATAGAGCGGCCTATGAACGTTTTGAAATAGGCAACACATTCTTTAACAGTTCTTTAGCATCAAATGAAGAAATATTTCAATTTCTGTATATTTTTTCGTAAGTTTGCACTTTATTAATTTTTTATACAAAATACAATGCAAGAAGGTACAGTAAAATTCTTCAATGAAGGCAAAGGATTTGGCTTCATTACTCCATCAAACGGTGGCCCCGACATCTTCGTTCACGTATCTGCTCTTACTACGCAGATCTTCGAAAAAGACAGGGTTTCTTACGAAGTGGAAAATGGTAAAAAAGGTTTGAACGCAGTTAACGTAAAAGTTATCTAAGCTTATCCCATATCATTTAAGAGAAGCACGCTGAGAGGCGTGCTTTTTTATTTGCACGTGTGATCATCGCGCACGCTTACTCTTTGCTAAGCTGATAGGTCAAAACCGCGATCCCGCATTCATACGGCGTTGCGTTTACCAGCGAAAGTTTTTGCCGGTGCTCCTGCAGGTCGAAGATCCGCAGGCCTTTGTTGATCATTATGGGGTTGACAAAGAAGTTGAATTCGTCTACCAATCCTTCCTTGATAAGCGATGATACAAACCCGGCACCGCCATAAACGATCATGTCTTTGCCTTTTTTCGCTTTCAGGTCTTTGATGGCCGTTACAAGGTCCCCATTCTCTACAGAAACATTTTTACCCTCAATTGTCGTTATTGTTTTGCTGAAAACAATTTTTGGCATACTCACCATCCGGTTGGCATAGGCAAAAGTTTCGTTCAGACTTCCGTCCTCATTTTGAGCCTGCTGCGTATTCACCGTCTCTTCAAAATGCGGGATGAACACTTCAGCCATTTTCCTGCCCAGCAGAATTGTATCACAACTATCGCGCAGGCCATTGGCAAACTCTTTTAGCTTGTTGTCATAGTTCCATGTGCGCCAGTCAAGATCACCTTCCGGGCCTCCGGCATATCCGTCAACAGTTAATTGTACAAGTAATTTTAGTTTTCTCATGATCGCGTCTTTCTGCTATTTTTCAAAAAAGCCTTTTGGCGTTTCTCCTTTCAGAAATGATTCGATGAAGACAATAAGCACATCGGGCTGACTGATCACTGCGGTATGCGACGTTGCCGGCAGAATGGCAAGGCGCGAAGCTGGCAGCGGATTTCCCATATCGCCCATAACGCCGCCACCCAGCAATTTGAACAGGCTAACCGTATGTTCCAGTGTAGCCACATCAGCATCGCCGGCAATTAACAGTACAGGGGTTTTGATTTTTTTAATATCCTGCTCCCATGCCATTGGCTCTTTCTCAAGGGCTATCAGCTTTGTGGCAAGTGCACGAAAACCATCGGGGTTAGGGGCCAGCTTGCGATAGTCTTCAACGAAGGGTGTGTTCATCATCATCTCCACTGTCATCTGGGGAATGACGGCTTTGAATTCCGGCTGCCAGCCCTCGACGTCGTACGCTGCGGATGCAGCAATGAGCTTATTCAGTTTTGCCGGATGGCGGATGGCGAGTTGCAAGCCCACCTCGGCGCCCACCGAATAACCGAACACATCAGCTCTATTAAGGCCTACTGCATCCATGAAAGCCGCCACGTCATCCGCAAAATTCGGGTAAGTGATGGGGCGGTCTATATCATTGGTACGGCCATGGCCCTGGAACTCGAGGGCGTATACTGTATGCTTTTCTGCAAGCATAGGAATGATCCTGCCCATAGAGGGGATGTTCATATAAGCGCCGTGCAGCACGATCATAGGGGCGCCCTTCCCCGATACTTCATAATACATCTTCATGCCGTTGACCGAAACATACTTGCCAACCGGCGCAGTCTTGCTTTGACTGAAACCTGCATAGCAGCCCAGGAATAATACTGCAGTTATGATCGTGCGAACAACGCTTCTGCGGATTGTGTTTGATCCCTGTGTTGTTGATTTGATATTGTTTTTCATAGTTCTGTTTTTATGGTTACCGATAGCACAAAAGTCCGACACTCATTTTACAATGTTGCGGTGTAATTACGGCAATGTAAGGGGGTAAATGCGACAATAAGCGTGGCCTTGATTTCGCCGGGTGCCTATGCAGGAGACCCGCGAGGACGGAAAAATGTCAATATCCCTTGATCGGCCTGTACTTAAACTTCACCATGCTGGATGCATGCCCATCGCTGTAGCTTATTTGTTTGTGCAACCTGTCTTTGCGATAAATATACCGGGTTTGATACACTCCGGTGCTACCGGACGTAGTTGTTATTGAACATACCTGCCGACCCTCGTCGTCGTAACTGAAACTCGTCTTGATGCTGTCAGTTTCCCTTTCGATCTGTATGAACTTAGTCACTAAACCACGTTCATTAAACTCTCGGATGCAACTGAGCCTCCCCTGCTCGTCCGATTCGATGCCCGTAGCATGTACACGCGAATTCTCCTTGCTCATGAATGCGTAGTTGGGCGGCCCCGGCATAATGCTGTCACCATGATAGATCAATGCAATATGGTGCAGTATGCGGTTACGCCCGCCTTTTTCAAATACCGGTTCGCTCATAAATACGCGTCTTTTTTCATCTCGCAGAAAATGGCTGCGGGTGGCCATGCCCAATGCCCAGCTGCCGTCATCCCGTTTGCTGTATTCATGCGTGGCTGCTATATATCCGTCCCTGTAAAACATCACTCTTTTCGAGATGGGCCCGGCCACTGTATCGTTTTCTAATTTACCATACTGAATGGTGGTAACTGTTTGCCGCGCGGGATCGTAGATAACTTTTGAATGCAAACCCTCGCGCCCGATGCTTTCCAATGCATTGCCGAACCTGTCCAGCGTTTTTACATCCACCAGTCGCCATTTATCCTTGCAGGTTTTGCGGATCGTGGTCTCATACTGCTCACGGATCACGACACCCTCCCGCCCTTTGCGACTATAGCTATAGCGCTCTACAGGTTTGCAGCTTTGCATAAGCACCATCAATAAAGCCGGATATATCCACGCTGTGCTCATGGCTGCTAAATTAGCAAATGAATTGTCGCGGAAGTTTCAAAAGATGGTGGATACCTTTACTGCAGACAGAGTCTTGCTTTCTATGGGTAGATTTAAGTCGTCCTGCGGAAGACTTAAACCAGTGTGGGAAGAAAATATTTGAATTTCATAAGGAACTTAAAGCGGAAACTGGTTATTTTTGGCAATGGACGTCGCAATGTTAAAAGATGCTATCTCCCTCCTTAACAACGGCGCATTTTTTGACTTTATAACTAAATTATGGACAGCAGATGATTGTGATAGCGAAAATACGTTTACGAAAACCTCAAAATTACCACGAGTTGGAAAGCATGCGCTGGAACAATATACATACACTCGCAACGATGAAGGAGATAAAGAACAATACTACAACCTAATTTTGCCCTTCCTTTGGCCAATAGAGCTAATTGTAAATTCAAATCTAAACCTAGAGTCACTTATTGACGCCGAATTATCCATTCCCTTAGAAAAGTATCGTCGGCTGCTTCAAAAACGAACGAATAATTGGTATTGGCCGCAAGACGGTGAATATTGCCTTCCAAACATTGCATTTGTAACAAATTTATCTGGAGTAAATCGCAAACATTATTTTAAGACTCTCATCCCACAATTCCAGAAGTGTCTGGATAAAATTGCCTTAGAGGCACTAGCCATTGTTGGAAGCTGCGATAGCTTTATAGAACTGTCCGCAGAAAAAACCAGCCATGTTTTCAATCATTTTATCTCAAATCGCAAGAACGACCTTGTCATTTGTTTTAAGGACGAGATTGAAGTCAACGAATTTATCAAACAGAAATACTGCACAAGTGGGGTTTTAAGCCAAAGTAAAAATCCGATAGAGTCACTTTATATAGTCGACGGGAAATCACAGGTATTGCAAGAGTTCGAGTGGCTGATAAACCACAATACAGCGGAGAAAAAATTGCAAAAGTTCATCGTTGAAAATTACAAGTTTATTCTTGGGGATAAATATGACAGGATTGAAACCGAAGTTTGGCTGCGATTTCCTGAACTCGATTTGGCCACAAAATCGAGACGCATTGACTTTTTCGTCAGAAACTGTTTGGAAAATGATTGGGAACTTTTTGAATTGAAAAAGCCACATAATTTGATCCGACATAAAGGTGGCACTCCGGGATTTGTAAGTAATTTATATACAGCAATTGAGCAATTGAAGAATTATAAAAACCTTCTTTCGCAGGATACAGTCAAAAGAAAACTACTTCAGGAAGGTATCGAGTATTGCATACCTGAGCTGCGACTAGTAATTGGCAGAAAAAACAACATTGATCATAGACAGTGGCGGCAACTTAAGTCATATCTAAACGACTTAAAGTTGATTACTTATGATGATTTGATAAATGAAATGAACCTGCGCGCAAAAACTTAATCACTTATTCGTTCCGTGCATGTTTACCCTGGGCACACTTTTCCCCAACGAAATTAAAGAATTGAATAAGTGACAAGTTGCAATGGCATCGCCAAGCGCCGAGTGTCTTTGATCTACTCGAATATTAAATAGGTCAAAGGCGGCCTCGGAGGATACCGCCCGCACATTGATTATCCCGGAAAAATATAAGTAAGATAAAATTGAAGATGTGTCAATCGACCTATGGGAAAATCTGTCGCTAAATTTCAACTGTACCGATCCATAAAAACTCTTCAAAAAGTTGATGTCAAAATTCACATTATGACCTACCAATGTAATGGACTCTGTTTTCTCAAAATGCCGGTCAAAAAAGACGTTCATAGCTGACATACACGTTTTAGGATCAACAGCTCTTTTCTTGTGTTCATTCAAATCAAACTTGTTTATCGCTATTGCAGCTTCATTCACCCTGAGATTTCCATCGTCAAGAAAAACTTGAAAATAGTCCTCTATTTTGCAGTCTGCCCAGACCACGAAAGCAATCGACAAGAGACTATACGATGAAGGATCCAAGCCTCCGGTTTCAGTATCTACAAAAAGAAGTTTACTCAAGCTTTTTCTTGTTTAAAAAATAGTAAAGAGACACCAAAGCTTCATTCCCACACAATACCCAATATCGTTTATATTTTACATGAAATGTATACCACAAAAGCACTATCAATCCGATAATAAACGGTTGTGAATTTCGCAATTCAGTACTGATGAATTTACTAGTTTGTTGGAAAAAAATTAAATAGTAACTAAATGCAATAATACAGATTAAAGAAAGAGAACGATACAGATTGTACTTTGAAAGAAAAAAATTTGCCAGCGATTTAAGTCCTTCCTGATTGATGATAAC
>CAMPKG010000023.1 GCA_946887085.1 uncultured Sphingobacteriales bacterium | reverse complement strand
AGAAAGAGGAGACAGGGCTTCCAGTAAATTTGATTGTTTCTTACAGTCCTACGGAAATTGGCTCAGCATCGCCGCCTGATAACTGCAAAATAACTTCGTCAGCAACTATTTGTTATCCTCCAACTGCAAGCACTTATTCAATCGATGCCTGTGGTAAGAAGCTTGACATTTCTATAGAAAGTATCTCACTACGACTTTGATCTAGCTGCGGGATGCAATGATTGAAGAATGTCCCTTGCCCAAACGGATTGAAAGCACTCTATCACTTAGAGTGCTTTCAATTCTCGCATTTTTCAAAAAAGTAGTCACGTCAAAAAATGAATTTTGGTTCTATATATATAGTGTATGGAAAAACATGTAAAAAACTATGACACCTTTACCACCACAAATCCAACTTCTGAACGTTTGGCTAGAGCTTCTACAGTTAACTCGCACGAAGTGTCTGAAGAAAACAAAACAGAGGCTGAGAAACTAAAAGATGAAAAAGTTGAAGAGATTGAAAGAGAATCTGACGCAATCGATGCATCTATCATAGCTGTAGATGAAAAATCATCTAACCGCTTTATTCAAAAGTTCGGAAGTTTCACGACAAACGGTAAGTAGTGCCCTATACCATAGTAAAATTTGCAAATCATGATAGGATTCAAGAAACACTTGACTCTTTTAATGGACAAATAACAATTTTCAAGTTGTATCCAGGAGCATCCTCAATTGAACCTGTTGTAGCAGTTTTTATCTCACCTGTACTATTAGGTGCTGGTGATTTTCCTCAGGCGATCATGACAGCCAGTTTTGAAAATAGAGGCAATCTAAAAGTTGTTTGTTCTAAATTGTCACAACGCGGCATTACTAGTTTTCCTTTTGCAGAAATTTTGACGGACCTGCGTGACGAGGATTTAGATCAATATGGGATTAACACATTTTGATATTCTATCCGCTCTTATTTTCGATAATAGCATTTTACTACAATCCATTTCCGAACGTGTTAAGAAGCCTATCACCTCTTTTATTGAATAGAAAATATGTCCTTCGCAAAAGTGATTTCTCACAAATGGCGGTAGCTCAAGTACATGATCCAATCGCCCATTTACTTTGTAAACACAAAAACTTACCCCTACACCGTACAATATCTTGTGTACAACTACAGCATGGTGTTTAAAGTAAATAGACCTTACACCTCGTATATCCCAATGGTGCACAAGCACGTAACAGACATCTTTATTTCTGGCTGGATACCTACTTAGAATATTCTTTTTGCCCACGGGCTAATTTAATAGCACACGTTGTAATGATATATTGATCGTTGCTAAGACGCTATAGCGGCCTACTCCAGACCCCTTATTTCCTTGGCTGAAGGTCGGAAATGTCAGGAACCTCGATATTTCTCTCACGCAGGAAAGTCCAATGATTTTAATTTCAAGATTAAAATCTCATTCCAAAGAAAAATACCGTGTTTTCACGGTAGTAGATATCAGTGCACATCCCTAATTTGAAAATGGCAATTCTTAGGATAGCAACTTCCTGGGTTTTGTTCGTTTGATAAGGGGAGCACAGTCATGTGCTCCCTACACAATTATTATCATTCTGATCATCACGTAAGTATCCTATCATTTCTATGAATTACCTTCCTGAGGCTGGACCAGTAGAGACAGAACTTTGAATATTCGGTAGAGCAAGCTCATAACTAGACCTAGCCGATTTCCTAATTACATTCTTGTCCACTAACCGTTTCAGACTATTTGAAACCCGTTTACTCAATGCATCAGCTCCTAATTCCTTACCCAGACCTTTCCTCTTCAATGCTTGTATTATCTCATTAGGACGAATCGGACCACCTGATTTTCTAACAACTTTCAGAACATTGTATGCCCAGGTCTTTTTACGAACCACCGCTTTTTTCACCGCCGACTTTCTCAAACTATCTCCCAGAACTTTTTCATTATGATTTCCTTTTGAGATTAGACCCTTCCAGTCAACCCTACGGTTAATGTTCTTAAACAAAAGTTCAAACTTCGCTATCGGACTGTCTTTTAACCCATGGAAGTTATTGGCGTTGTAATTCCAAACAAATTCATCCACATAATTCTGTTTGTACCGCAAGCCAATACCACTATATCTGGATAGCCATTCGTCCAAAAGCTTAAAAGACCCTTCCACCGTGTTGGAATGATATTCCGATCCACCAAATTTCCTCTTACTGTGGTTAAACTGATGCAGGTCATAATCCCGCCTTAAATCCTTGTACAATGGAGATTCATCTCCGAATACCTTGTTTCCAGGTTGCGCAAGCTTTCTCACGAAATCATCACATACCACCTTCTTTGATAGTCCCTTCTCCACAACTTTCATTACCATTCTTTGCCGCCTTGTTATAATCGCAAGTATTGGGAGACGATTTGTTACACCACGACCCGCTTTCATCATGGCATACCTCTTCTTATTCATCTTATGCATCAGAGCACCTACGTACTTCTCGTCAATTTCATGCACACCATCCAGAGGCTCTAGACTGTCAAAGTCTTGTTTAAACAACTCCTGAATGCGCTTGTGCATAAACCACGCACTCCTTTTACTTACACGAACGCGCTTTCTCAATTCTGATGCTGGGTACCCTTTCGTCTCCGACACATAATAGAGGATGCCTTTAAACCATTTCCTTAAGGGAATAACAGAGTTTTCGAAAATTGTTCCACTCGTCAACGAAAACAATCTTCTACAATCACGACACCTCCACCTGGTGTTCCGAGTACCACCTACATTCAAACTTCCACACTCTACGCAGGCTACATTTCCACCCCATCGTACTTGTTCCAAGTAGTCTTTGCAATTCTCATTGTTCCTGAAATAGTCTAGGAACTCTTCTTCATTTTCTTTAAATCTTTCTAACATTTTCAACTCTTTTACAGCGCCGATCATCCGTCGCTGCGAGTTGTATGGTCGAGTTGGGCATTTGTTTAGAAAGTTGTCAAATATTTCTTTTGGGCATTCGTTTAAACTATAGCTGACTTCTATATCACCTCCCCAAAAACAACAAACCACCGATATTGTTATATCAGTGGTAGTATAAGAAGTTCATCCAAACAGTCTTACATGTCTAGGCTCAAGTAGTGATTAATAGCCTCACATGAGGAGGGGGACTGTTCTTTTCATTAAATCATGAAATTGTCGTATATTTGTGGTGGTAAAAGACCACCCCGGACGGCTTGATGTCTTTTTAAATTGCGTCCACCCCCGCCATTTATTGAAGATCATTAAATGGAATGGCTCCTTCGCCCGCGCACATGTTCTACGCAAGGAGGGGAGCGTAGGACCACCCCGACGAGTTGATGTCTTTTCATAGGCGTCTGCCCCTCCTAGATTGCTTCGTGCCTCGCAATGACGGGAGGGGAGCATATTTAAAGCCAAACACGATGAAAACAACAATGGAAACAGCCAGAAAACAACAAAAACTGTTGTTGCCGGGGGCGCTGGATTTTCAGCATCCGTGCCGGGTAAGGGTTTCAGCCGGGTGCCCTGCCTCGTCAACCCCGGAATTCGGCCATCGCGGCTTTGAAAATTCAACAAATTTCAACAACAGATATGGGAAATGGCAATTGGTTGGTGCCGTCATTTCGAACGAGCATAGCGAGAGAGAAATCTCCCGAAGTGCGGCGATTAAGCTAATTGCGTATACTCGGGAGATTTACTCGCAAATCCTCTATTTTTCAATTGGACTCATGAAATCGCTATCGCTTAGTTCTCCCTGTGGTCGAAATGACGGGTACTATTGGGCGGACAATGTTCGTGCAATTGTTAGGAAAAGGCATAGGGGGTGGGGGTACGTAAACATATTGAAACATTTTGGGGCTCAAACGCAGTCTGGGCGTGGTACCACCCCTGCACCCCTCCTTGAAAAAAGGAGGGGAAAATGGTTGAAAAATGGTTGGAAATGGTGGTTTTACTAACAGTTTCTAACAGTTGGAACCTCGCAGACCACCCGGACCACCCCGACGGATTGATGTCTTTTTTAGAGGCGTCTGCCCCCGCCATTTGTCGATAAGTTGTCGAGGAATGGCTCCTTACCGCGCACACACCCGCGCGAAGGAGGGGAGCTAAAAATAGAGGGAGCTAAAAAGCAAAAGGGTTACGAAACCGTAACCCTTGTATTTATAGTGCCACCGGGGTTTGATCCCCGGGCGCTGTATTATAGTTTAGTGATGCGTGTTACACTGCTGTGTTCATCGTCTGTGTACTTAAGCAGGTACAGGCCGGCAGGCAAGCCGCTCATATCTACTTCGGCGCTGGTGTTTTGCGGGGTCATGTTCAGTACAACCCGGCCGTTCATATCGGTAACCGTGATGCTGGCTTTGCCTTTTATTGCGCTGCTCAGGGTAACGTTCAGCGTATTTTTAACCGGGTTAGGATATGCCTGGAGTGTAAAGCCGCCATCGCCGTTCACGTTGCTGATGCCTACAGGGAAGGTTCTGAACGATGCAGTACCCCAATCTGACATGCTTGGTATGCCCAGGCTTACGCAGGATGAGCGTACGTGTACGTAGTAATCCTTACCATCGGCGAGCACAGGGGCATGCAGGCTGGTTACTTTGTATTCAGTACCGTTGTATGGCGGTGTTGCGCTGGTAGTGACAGCATACTCATAATGGATGGCCGTTGGCACGGGATCCCAGTAAGCCACTGCTTCATCGGTACTGATGTGGTCTATCTTTATGTTTGGCGCGCGGCACAATACAGGCGTCAGAAAGGAATCAAGACCCCAGTCAGATGTTTCGTTACCAGGGCATTTTGAACGTACGTGAATATAATACCAGGTATTTTCACTAAGGTTGTTAACGCTATAGAAAGTATCTGTCAGGTTGGTAAGGCCGGTAGTTGTTGTTGGATTAGTAGGTACCTGGTCTACCTGCACATCGTAGCTGATAGCAGATGGCCATTTGTTCCATTTTACAGTAGCACTGGACGTGGTAAGATTGACAGCCATGATGTTAACCGGTGGCTCGCAAGGAGGCAGGGTAGTGAAAGGGTAGTGTACCCAGATCGATTTGCTGGTAGTATTGCACTTATTACGTACATGCAGCACGTAGTTAGTGTTAGGTGTAAGGCCGGTTACGTTTGCCGAAGTAGTGGTAACGCTGGTGCCTGTAGTTGGCCCGTTGGGGTTAACATCAACAGCATATTCAGACCCGATGCTTGGTGTTGGCGGTACCCAACCTATTGCGGCTGTCTGCGATGTGATGTTGTTCACGAACAAGCCGGTTGGCGCTGCACAAGGAGAAGTTATTTCGAAACCATAATCTTCGGTTTCGCCCTCGTATGATCCGGTGCAGGGGTCGGGCTGGTAGCTATAATCGCAGCGAATGCGTAAACGCGACATTCCGGCGTTTGCGGTCGCAGGTACTGTAAAGGTACCGGTATAGCTGGCATTGCCTGCAAGCTTGGATACCGATGCCCAAACTTCTTCGCCCGCGTCAGTAAAGTCGCCGTCGATGTTGAAGTCGACCCACATTTTGTAGTACTCTCCAAAGGTGGCGTTGTTTTGAATCGTGAAGCCGACGCTACTGCCTATTTGCGTGACGTGGATCTTAGTGCTTGAGAAGTTGTTATAGCCTGCCGTACCGCCGCAACCTGTATTTAGGTTGGTTATGTTACTAACGCCACCTGTGGTTGAGAAAGATTGGACATAGTCCAGGCCACAACCGAAGGAATAAGTACATGTAGTACACCATTGCGCCCCGGCAAAATTGCTCTGTAGCAAAAACAGGCATGCCAGCAACAGCATTTTGAGAATTGGGTTCTTGGTCATATTATTTTTAATTAACGATTTTATAATCTGCTGATATTTATTAACAGTTGGCAATTTAAGATTGCTTTCGCGGGTAACCATATTTCATTTTACGCATTCACAAATAGTTAACAAATATGACAAAAGCGAAATAGCCGTGAAGTGAACAATCGCTGAATAGGCAGGAAAATACGAAAGGACTTTGCCGCGAGTTTCAGCGCGAGAGAATATCTAATACAAATAAAAAAGCGTCATGCTATGCACAACGCTTTGTTTATCAAGGTTTTATTCTGTGGTCCCACCAGGACTTGAACCTGGGACCCTCTGATTATGAGTCAGATGCTCTAACCAACTGAGCTATAGGACCTGGCTATAAAGCCGAAAGGATGGCAAAGGTATCGGTTTTTCCGAAAACAGGAAAGAGTTGATCGGTTATTTTTGCAAAATGGTAAAAGGCATTAAGCATATCATTTTCGACCTGGGTGGGGTATTATTAAATATCGACTACGAGCTTACGGAGCGGGCTTTCGGCGAGGCCGGCATTAAAGATTTTCGCCGCCAATATTCGCAGCTCAAACAGTCGACCTTGTTTGATGATTTTGAAACGGGGAAGATATCGAGAGCGGAATTTGTGAGCGCCGTGCAGCAATGCGCCGATCCACGGTTGACAGAGCAACAGGTGCAGGAATGCTGGAATGCTATGCTGCTCGATTTTCCGCTGCGCAGGCTGCAGTTGTTGCAACAACTGAGGCTGCATTACGATCTTATATTACTCAGTAATACGAATGAGATCCATGAGGAGGCATTCAACCAGATATTGTCGGGGGCGCACGGCCTGCCCAACATCGGTGTGCTGTTCGATAAGGTTTACCTCTCGCACCGTATAGGTATGCGCAAACCGGATAGCGAGATCTTTCAGCGGATACTGGATGATACGGGTTTCAGGCCGGAGCAGACCTTATTTATAGATGACAGTCCGCAGCATATTGAGGGGGCAAAGCAGCTGGGCATCCAAACCATCCACCTGGAAAGGGGCATGACGATAGAGGATAATATCTTTCTAAGGAAAGCGGCGGAATAGAAAAGCCCCGCGGTGCGGGGCTGGATAAATGTTATTGTATGAGGAAGGTTATTTTACCTCTTCGTATTCTATATAGTCGCCTTCCACTTTTTTGGTGGCCTTGGCAGCCTTAGGTGGATTGGCATTGGCGTTGGCTTGCTTCTGCATGGCATCCATCTGCTTTTGCAGTTGCTGCAGGCGGTCGGCGGCGGCTTTGGTAATTATTACCGGGAACAGGAAACGCATCACGAATCTCAGTACCAGGGTAATGACGATCGACCAGATAATAAACTTTAGTATCATAGTGGGCCAAAGGTACTAAACCTGTAGTTCAGTGGCGTTAACAAAACCATAATTGCATTTTTTATTGGTTTTTTGGCTGAAATGGGGGAAGTTGCTATATTTGCACTGGAAATAATTCAAAAGAAGGGGACATAATAGTCCCCTTGTTTTTTGTCTATGAGTGAAATAATTGAAAAGATCAGGCAGCTGGCAGAGCCTTTATTGGAAGGTACTGATATGTTTATCATTAACATAAAGATTAAGCCGATAAATAATATCAAGCTGTACATTGATGCGGACGAAGGTCTTTCGATAAAGAAAAGCGCTGAGATAAACCGTAAGCTTTACCACCTGATAGAGGCGGAGCAGATATTTCCTGATGGGGACTTTTCGCTGGAAGTAAGCAGTCCTGGTGTGGATGAGCCCCTAACTCAGGAGCGGCAATACCGCAAAAACATAGGTCGTACGGTGTTGGTGACGCCGGTAGAGGGAGCAGATGTACTGGGCGTGCTGAAGGAGGTGACGGAAGAGAAGTTAGTGCTGGAGGTGAAGGTGCCTAAGAAAAAAGAAACTACAATGGTAGAAATGCCGTTGTCGGATATAAAAAAAACAGTAGTACATATTATTTTTTAATGTAAAAATCTCCCGCCATTGTGGGAGGCTAAAAGTGTTGAACCATGGCAAGTATCAATCTTATTGATTCGTTTCAGGAGTTTAAGGATGCCGAGAACATTGACCGGCCTACCTTGATGAAGGTAATCGAAGACGTTTTCAAAACCTTGCTGCGCAAAAAGTATGGCACTGATGAAAACTTCGATGTGATCGTGAACGACCAGACAGGTGACCTTGAGATCTTTCGTCGCCGAGAGATCGTTGACGACGAAAATATTGAAGACGAGAACTTGCAGATACCTCTTTCGCAGGCGGTTAAGATCGAGCCGGACTATAGCGTTGGCGAGGAAGTATACGAAGAGATGGATGTGCGCGACTTCGGACGCCGCGCAATCCTGGCTGCCAAACAAACACTGGCTGCACGTATCGGCGACCTGAAGAAGAACAACCTGCTGAAAAAATATGCCGACCGCGTTGGTGAGATCATCAGCGGCGAGGTATACCAGATATGGAAAAAGGAGATACTGCTGCTGGATGATGAGGGCAATGAACTGATACTGCCTAAGTCTGAGCAGATACCAACCGATTTTTTCAAGAAGGGCGAATCTGTCCGCGCGGTGGTAAAGAAAGTGGAAATGCGTAACAATACGCCGATCATCGTGCTGAGCCGCACACATGCTACCTTCCTCGAAAAACTCCTGGAGATCGAGGTGCCGGAGATCATGGATGGCCTTATAGTTGTCCGTAAGATTGTTCGCGAGCCGGGTGAGCGTGCGAAAGTGGCTGTAGAAAGCTACGACGACCGCATCGATCCGGTGGGTGCCTGCGTGGGAATGAAAGGTAGCCGTATACATGGTATCGTTCGCGAGCTGCGTAATGAAAATATAGACATTATTAACTTCACTAATAATACGCAGCTGCTCATTCAGCGTTCGCTGACTCCGTCCAAGATCAACCGCATGGATCTCGACAATGAGGGCAACCACGCAGACGTTTACCTTGAGCCCGATCAGGTGTCGCTGGCTATTGGTAAAAAAGGTGTGAACATCAAACTGGCACAGGAGCTTACCGGTTACAGCATTGACGTTTACCGCGATGTACAGGATCAGGAAGTTGAATACGATATCGACCTCGACGAATTTTCGGACGAGATCGAAGGATGGATCATCGACGAGTTTAAGAAGATCGGTTGCGACACTGCGCTTAGCGTACTGGAGCTGTCGGTTGAAGAGCTTACCCGCCGTACGGACCTTGAAGAAGAGACCATCAAGGATGTACAGCGCGTACTGCAGGCTGAGTTTCAGAACGAAGGAGAGTAATGTTAAGGTTGCATAAAGCAGCTGCGGCATTGCGCGGAACGGGGCTTTTTAAGCCAAAAGACGTAGGTTTGTGGATTAGCTGAAGAGGACCTGGAAAATAGGTTAGTGAATATTATCTGAGTAAAAAAACGAATGGCAACAGCAACAAAAACACCAAGATTACTGGCAGCCGCCAAAGAGTTTAACATCGGTAAGGAAACGCTTGTAGAGTTTCTTACGGGTAAGGGTTTTGAGATAAACGCAAGTAATCCGAATACCAAGCTCACCGAGCCAATGTATGACGCCCTGCAGGCTGAGTTTGCGCAAGACAAAGCAGCCAAGCGCAAGAGCGAGGAAATTGCTTTGCCTAAAGGTTCGCTGCTGGATAGCCTGAAGAAGAATAAAGAAGAGCTGGATATCAACGTACGTGATAAGAAGGATGAACCTGAAGCTCCGAAAGTCGAGAAGAAGAAGGAGGAGAAAAAAGAAGAGCCGAAAGAAGCAGAAAAGCCAAAAGAAGTTGCCAAGCCGAAAGAAGTTGTAGAAGAGCCTGTTGCCAAACAAGAGCCGGTAGAAGAGAAGGAAGAGAAACCTGCTAAGAAATCCAAAAAAGAGGAACAACCTGCAGAACCGGAAGTTGAAGATGAAGCTGCGCATATAGAAATGAAAGCGCCGAAGCTGGAAGGGCCGAATATTCTTGGCAAGATCAACCTGGAAGAGATGAACATGTCGTCTCGCCCGAAAAAAGGTGCTGCCAAGAAGAAAACTGATAAGAAAGAAGAAGAAGTTACAGCTACTACACCGGTACAAGAAACAGAAGCACCGAAGAAGAAAGGCAAAACGAAAGTTGAAGAAGATGTGCAGCCGGAGCCTGTTGCAGAACAGCCGGCACCAGTTGCGCCAGCTCCTACACCTGCGCCTGCGCCGGAAGAAGGTGATGATAAACCGGAGCATATCGAAATGAAAGCTCCTAAACTGGAAGGTCCGAAGATCATTGGTAAGATCGAGCTTCCGGTGGCTGACAGCAGTAAATCTGACAGCAAAGAGAAACGTAACCGCAAACGTATTCCTGTACAGAAGAAGCCTGAAACTTTCCGTCCCGATCAGCAAGGTCAGGGTGGACAAGGCCAGGGTGGTGGTTACCAGGGCCAGCGCGGCCAGGGTGGCGGCTACCAGCAACGTGGTCCTGGCCAGGGCGGTCAGCGTCCCGGTGGTTATCAGGGTGGCCAGCGTGGTCCCGGCCAGGGCGGTCAGGACAGGCGTGGCCCCGGTGGTGGTGGCGGCGACCGTCGTGGTGGTGGTGGCAGGTTCAATCAGCCAAACCAAACGCCGCAACAGCAGGAGGTGGATGCTAAAGCGATCCAGGATAAAATTCGCCAGACTCAGGCCAAGCTTGCAGGTTCCACCCGCGGCAAAAACCTGAAATCTAAATATCGCCGCAACAAGCGCGAGGAGATGGCTGAAAAACGCGCAGCAGAACAATCAACAGAAGGCAATACAATACAGGTTACAGAGTTCATCTCAGTGGCCGAATTGGCAAGCCTGCTGAACGTGAGCTTTGCTGAAGTTATCAGCAAGTGTATGAGCCTGGGCATCATGGTGTCTATCAACCAGCGTCTTGATGCAGAGGTGATAGAGCTTGTATCAAGCGAGTTTGGCTACGATGTAGAGTTCATTAACCTCGAGCAGGAAGCAGATATTGAAGAAGAAGATACCGATGATCCGGACGACTTGGAGCCTCGTGCACCTATCGTTACCATCATGGGTCACGTTGACCACGGTAAAACATCATTGCTTGACTACATACGCAGTGCGAACGTGGTGGCCGGTGAAGCCGGAGGTATCACCCAGCACATCGGTGCCTACCAGGTGGTGACGGGCAGCGGTAAAAGGATCACCTTCCTGGATACTCCGGGTCACGAAGCATTTACTGCGATGCGTGCGCGTGGTGCGAAAGTTGCCGACGTTGCTGTGATCGTGGTAGCGGCCGACGATGCGATCATGCCTCAGACAAAGGAAGCGATCTCGCACGCACAGGCGGCTAGCCTGCCGATGATCTTTGCGATCAACAAAATAGATAAAGAAGGAGCTAATCCTGAAAAAATAAAAGAACAGCTTGCCGGTATGAATATACTGGTAGAAGACTGGGGCGGTAAATTCCAGAGCCAGGAGATATCGGCCAAGAAAGGTTTGAACATCGACCTGCTACTCGAGAAGATCGGCCTGGAAGCTGAGTTGCTTGAATTGAAAGCCAATCCCGACCGTTTTGCAACCGGTAGTGTTATCGAAGCATCGCTGGATAAAGGCCGTGGTTATGTAGCTACTATCCTGGTACAGAATGGTACGTTGGAGCAAGGTGATATGATCGCGTGCGGGCAGCACTTTGGTAAGATCAAGGCCATGTTCAACGAGCGTGGACAGCGTGTTGAATCAGCCGGGCCATCTGCACCGGTACAGGTACTTGGTTTGAACGGTGCGCCACAGGCCGGTGAGAAATTCAAAGTATTTGAAGAGGAGAACGACGCGAAGGAAATTGCCAACCATCGTGCTCAGATACTGCGGGAGCAAGGCATACGCACCCGTAAGCACATCACGCTCGACGAGATCGGCCGCCGCCTGGCACTGGGTAACTTTAAGGAACTTGGTATCATCATCAAAGGTGACTTCGACGGTTCGGTGGAAGCCCTTAGTGACTCGTTGCAGAAACTTTCTACGGCGGAGGTAGCGGTAAACGTGGTACACAAGGGTGTGGGCCAGATCACCGAAAGCGATGTGTTGCTGGCGACTGCCTCCGACGCTATCATCCTCGGTTTTCAGGTTCGCCCTTCAATGCAGGCTGCAAAGCTGGCAGAGCAGGAGAATATAGAGATACGTACCTACTCCATCATCTACGACGCGATCGAAGAGATCAAGAGCGCGATGGAAGGTCTCCTGGAACCGAAGATCGAAAAGAAGACTGTATGCAACATCGAAGTGCGCGAAGTGTACAAGATCACGGGTGTTGGTACCATCGCGGGTTGTTACGTGCTTGATGGTAAGATCAACCGTAATACAAAGGTCAACCTGGTGCGCGATGGTATCGTAGTATATACCGGCGAACTGGCTTCATTGAAACGTTTCAAAGACGATGTGAAGGAAGTGGCTGCAGGTTATGAGTGTGGAATGAGCATTAAGAACTACAACGATGTACGCACAGGCGATATCATAGAAGGTTTCGAAGAAGTAGAAGTGAAGCGCACGCTTTAGCGTATTTAAATACAAGAAAAGCTTTCCAGTTAATGGGAAGCTTTTTTATTTATACAAATCCGATAGAATGGAACGGTCTGCTTTCCTGGAAAGGCTGAAAAAAGTTGAGCAAATAGCTTCGTCATCGAAGCTGAGCAGGCTATTGCATGATCCCTACAAATATCTTCACGCTATCCTGTTCCGGAAACTCGTTTATTCAAAAAGCAAGCGGGAGAAGGTCTTAAACACTCCCGTGTTTTTCAATGGAGAGATGCAAATAGCGCTGCCTGCGTCTACTGATATCTATCTCACAGGTGGTAAGTCGCACGACTCTGAGATCCGCCTCGCGCGCTTCCTGATCAATCATGCAAACGAAGGCGATGATTTCCTCGACATTGGTGCACACTATGGTTATTTCAGCCTGCTGGCGGCCACGCTCACCGGAAAGGGAACAGTCTACAGCTTCGAGCCTTCGCCCAAAACTTTTGCAATACTAAAAGTAAACGCCGGCAAACACGCGAATGTGCAGTGCTTCCAGGAGGCGGTGTCGGACACCACTGTACCATTAACTTTTTACGAGTTCCCGAACCTGTATTCGGAATACAATGCCATGAATGTCGACCAGTTTAGCGATAAAGACTGGTTTGAGGCGTCCAAACCGCGGCAGATAACCGTGAACAGCAATACTATCGATACTATAACAGCTTCCGGCTTCCGCCCACAATTGATAAAAATAGATGTGGAAGGTGCAGAGTTGAAGGTAATAGCAGGAGGTAGATCTTACCTTTCGGCTAATAACCCGTATGTGATGATGGAATACCTGGAAGCCCAACGTGACAATAGCGAACACAATAAAGCAGCCGCTTTGTTAGTTGAATTGGGTTATGCAGCCCACTACATCAATAAACAAGGCATGCCCGTGATGATTCGCGATATAAATGAATATTTTAAAAACAGCCAATTGGAATCTGATAATATCGTGTTCCGTAAGCTGGCAACCAATCATTAAAACACCTTAATCTGCCTGCATTTATCTAATTTTGCGGGCTGTTAGAACATGAGTCAGATCATAGAAAAATTGCAGGCGATAGAAGCGAGGTTTAACGACCTTGGTGTGGCGCTCACCAACCCCGAGGTGGTGAATGACAACAAGCGTTTTTCGAACGTGAGCCGCGAATACCGCAAGCTGGAGAAGATAGTAGATACGTACAAAAGGTATAAGTCGAATATCGAAAACACTGATTTTGCCCGCGAGATCCTGGAGAACGAGTCGGATGATGACCTGCGTGAAATGGCCAAAGAAGACCTGGATAAGCTGGAAGCGGACAAGACCATATTGGAAGAAGAGATACGCCAGCTGCTGATACCGAAAGATCCGCAGGACGAGAAGAACGCAATTATAGAGGTGCGTGCAGGTACAGGTGGCGATGAGGCCAGTCTTTTTGCAGGCGACTTGATGCGCCTGTATCTCCGTTTTTGCGAGCGTAAGGGCTGGAAGGTAGCGGTGCTTACGGAGACCGAGGGAACTGTTGGCGGTTATAAAGAGGTGCAGCTTGAGGTACAGGGCGAAGATGTATATGGAACCCTGAAATTCGAGAGTGGCGTACACCGCGTTCAGCGAGTACCGGCCACCGAGGCCAGCGGACGGGTACATACTTCAGCAGCAACTGTTGCTGTGATGCCTGAAGCAGAAGAGATAGATTTTGAGCTGAAGGAAAGCGATCTGAAAATGGAGACTGCCCGAAGCGGCGGTGCCGGTGGACAGAATGTGAATAAGGTAGAAACCAAAGTTATCCTGACGCACGTACCAACCGGTACGGTGATCACCTGCCAAACGGAACGTACCCAGCTGGGCAACCGCGAGAAGGCAACTGCCATGATGCGTACCAAGTTATACGAAGAGCAGGTGCGCAAGCAGGAAGATGAGATATCGCGCAGGAGGAAAAGCCTTGTGAGCACGGGCGACAGGTCGGCCAAGATACGTACCTACAACTATCCTCAAGGCAGGGTGACGGATCATCGCATCAACATGACCATCTACAACCTGGACGATTTTATGAACGGTAACATACAGGAGATGATAGAAGCATTACAATTTGCAGAGAATGCAGAGAAAATGCAGGCCGGGGAAACCGTTATTTAGACAAAAGCATACATTCTGAACCAAAATAATTAAGTTTAATTTTTTAAACACACTACTGAAACATGACTACCCCACGTTTCGACCTGGTGGACATTGTACACACACTCAGGCAGCGCCGCCGGTTCATCTTTATCGTGATGGCACTTACCATACTGGTAGGCGTTCTTTTCACTTTTATCCGGACGAAGAAATATGAGGCTGAAGCTGAGTTCTTTCTGTCCAATCCGCTGTTTGCCGACCGCAACTACCTGTTCCGCTCGCATGACATGCACTTTGTTGACTTCTTTGCCGGTGATGATGATATTGATAAGATCATTGTAACCGCAGAATCGGACCTGGTGAAAGACCAGGTGATGAAGAACCTTAACCTGGCGGCAGCGTATAAGATCGACACTACAAAACCTGAGGAAAGAAATAAACTCAGGAATATGTATAAAAAGCGCCTCAACATCAAACGCACCGAGTACCGCCACCTGGTGTTGAAGTATACCGATACTGACCCTGACCGTGCAGCAGCAGTGGCCAATGAACATATCCGGGTTACTGAAGCCACTTACCGCAACTACTATAATACCATCAAGGGCTACGCATATAATTCCATCAGCGATAAGATACACCAGATGGATAGCTCTATCGCCAGCATGACGGACAGCTTGTCGTCTATGCGCGACAAGTACAGGATGTATGATATCATCAGCCCTTCGCGTGCTGCGTTAGGCGGTAGCGTAAGCAGTAGTGCAAATGGTTTTGCTGTTGAGCAAATTCAAAATATTGCTTCTGTCAAAGACCAGCTGGTTATCGACCGCGCTAAATATGTGAGCCTGCTGAACGAGTTCTCAACCGGTACGGGTGTTAACGAGATGAAGTTCATCCACGTAACCAACCGTGCCATACCGCCAACGGATCCTAAAGGGCTTGGTTTGATACTGACTGTTATCGCGGCAGGCATCATTGGTTTCTTCTTCGCGGCGATGTACATCCTGCTGATGACTTATTATCGCGTGCTTATAGCTGTAGAACGCTAATGCGGGAAGGCCTGCTTCTGAATAAATGGGAAAAAGGTGCCGGCATTGCCATCATGCTGCTGCTGGTAGCGCTCAGTACTTTTCTGAGTGAGCCGCTGCTGTTGATAACGCCGTTCGCGTTCTTGTTTATTCTGATGACAGGCCTCAACTGGAAGTTTGCATTCTGGTTCCTGTTGTTCAGCATTCCCGGCTCTATCGAACTTAATTTTTTCGGCGATACGCTTTCTACTTCTGTACCCGATGAACCGGTGATGTGGTTGCTGTTATTGGTGTTCATCACGATGTGGGCCAGGCAACCCGACCTGATACCGAAATGGTGGTGGAAGAATCCAATTATTACACTGCTGGTACTGCAATTTATCTGGATGATCGTCTGCGTCATCTATTCGAAAGAATTGCTGGTATCGATAAAATTCATGGCGGCCAAAACATGGTTCCTTGTGTCCTGCGTAGTGCTGCCGATCTGGATATTCCGCGAAAAGAAAGATTATAAAACTGCATTCCTTGTTGGTCTTATACCCTTGCTGATCACGGTTGCCATTATCATGGTGCGCCATGCTATGCTCGGCTTTCATTTCCGTAAGGTAGAAAAGGCTATTTCCGAGATCTACCAGAACCACGTTGATTATTCAACGATACTCTCCATGTTCTTCGGCCTGCTATGGGCTGCCTACCCGCTTACAAGAGGTAAAACATGGCTGATGCGTTTCACAGTGTTGTTCCTCATTATCTTCTTCCTGCCCGTACTATACCTAACCTTTGCCCGCGCAGCCATGGTGGCCGTAGTTTTTGCCATCATCATGAACTTTATGATCAGGATAAGAATGGTCAACCTGGTAATACCGGTGTTCTACGGCTTGTTGGCTTTGATGATGACGTTCGTGATACAAAACAATCACTTCCTCACTTTCCGCCCCAACTACCAGAAAACCTTCATGCATAATAAATTTGAAGACCACATTCTCGCCACCATTCGCGGCCAGGACATGTCTTCGATGGAGCGCGTATACCGCTGGATAGCCGCCGTGAGAATGAGCAAGGATGAACCTATTACAGGTTATGGACCTAACGCATTTTATTATCACTACAAGCCATACGCGGTTTCTTCCTTCCGTACTTATGTGAGTCGTAACCCCGAGCAATCCACCACGCACAACTACTATCTCTACCTGCTGGTAGAGCAGGGTTATCCGGGCATGATCATTTACGCCATCTTTATCATGGTGCTATTTGCGCAGGCGCAGAAAACCTTCCACCGTTTTAAAGACAGGTACTATAAGCAGGTAACCATGGGTGTGACCATGATGCTGGCTGCAGGCTTTATCAACAACTTCTTCTCAGAGCTGTTAGAAAGCCATAAGGTAGGAACTATCTTTTACATGGGCGTGGCGGCACTAGTAATGCTGGACAAGAAAAGCCGTGATCTTGAAGAGGCAGAGCAGAAAGGCGAAGTGATCGCTAGGCCATAACAGCAGGCTCTACCCAGGCGCCGTTATCTTTCAGCAACTGTATTAGCTCGTCAACAGCTACTTCGCTGGGTACGTTACGCTTCACTACTTCCTTGCTTTTGTATAAGGTGATCTTTCCCGGACCGCTGCCCACATAACCGAAATCAGCGTCCGCCATTTCGCCGGGGCCGTTCACGATGCAACCCATGATGGCGATCTTCACGCCCTTCAGGTGGTTGGTGGCGTTGCGGATCTTTGCTGTAGTTTCCTGCAGGTCAAAAAGTGTACGCCCGCAACTAGGGCAGCTGATGTATTCTGTTTTGCTGATGCGCGTACGCGTAGCTTGTAATATTGAGAATGCAGTATTGTTGAGAAACTGGTAGTTGTTCTTTACTTCGAGGTAAGTGCGGCCGGTGGCTTTGATGTTCTTCAACTCCTGCATATGGTTCCATAGCCTGATGCCATCACCAAAACCATCGAGCAATAAGCCGCCCGTGTGCGTTGCAAAATC
>CAMPKG010000022.1 GCA_946887085.1 uncultured Sphingobacteriales bacterium | reverse complement strand
TTATATGTTAATGATTTTGCTAATTAGATTGCATTTCATAAATTTAATATGCAATATCTTAAACCCGTAATAAAATGACTAAGCGCTACAATTTTTTTACGCTGTTCCTCACAGCTCTGGCACTCTCTTCTGCAACAACATATGCTCAGCAACATGCAAAAAGTGGCCAGACCGGTACCTCGGGAATATTTTTAAATAATGCAGCCGCATTTAAGATACAGCAGTGGTACAATCCCACTGACTTGTCGCCATTTCCTACCAGCGGGCTCATTACCAAAATATATTTCAAGAGTACTACCGCAAATCAGTCCGGTACCTACACGAATTTTGAACTCAGTCTAAAGCAACCTAACTCCGGTACCGATTTCGGCAGCACTACATTTCATACCGGACTGACCACGGTATTCAGCGGCGCCAGCGTAGTACTTAACGGCGCTCCTGTAGCCAACGGATGGTTCCCAATCACGCTGACCAACCCGTTCTTCTACGACAATACTAAGCCGCTGATATTTGAGATAAAATTTACCGCTCGCAACGGTGGTATCTCAACCTGGGCCTCAGGTGGAACCGGCATCAAGAAAATATACTCAGCTTCGCCAACGGCAACAACCGGTACCAACCATACAACGTTCTGGCAAGACTTTGGCATCGATCTGCTGGGTCATATGAACAATGCGAGCACTTCTGCCATCACCGAACCGGGAATAAATATCTGCACAGGCACTCATCCCGTTAAAGCAGTGATAAAAAATGCAGGAGCCAATATTATCAATAACGTTATGGTGAACTGGTCAGTGAACAATGTTGTTCAGTCGCCGGTATTATATTCAACACCTATCGGCCTGGGTGGAAGCGCAACAGTAACGCTGGGTAATTTCCCATTTGTGAATCCGGTGCTCAATCATAATATAAAAGTATGGACATCGATGCCAAATGGAGTTGCTGACCCGAGCCCCTTGGATGATGAGGCAAATGCCACCAGGAAACCTTTAGACCCGCCAAATGCTGTGGTATACTTCTCAACCAACCGTGTATGTCCCGGCGACAGTATTTTCCTCCATGCTCCGCTCGACCCGGTCTATACTTACATCTGGCAGAAAAATGCTGACCCGATCCCCGGTAACGATACCAATTTCCTGTATGTGAGGGAAAATGGTTTCTATTCGGTGAAAATACTAAACCCGGCATGCAGCGCGCAGTCGGCTACACACCAGATGCATATAAAGCCGGCTGAGGTGGAACTGGGCAGCGACTCTTCGATGTGCGAGACCGTGCCTGTACAGGTGTTGGATGCCGATGAGCCAAATGCTGTTTATTTATGGAGTACCGGCGCCACAACGAAAACAATACCTGTTACCGAATCCGGGAAATACTGGGTAAAAGTGTCCCTGTGGCCCTATTGCGAAGCTTCTGACACAGTGAACCTGGAGGTAAAACCGTTGCCCGTGATCAATGGTATATCTTATCTAACCGATGGCGCCACTTTTGAATTTCAACCGGGAGGCCCGCAGTTTGTAGACAACTACCTCTGGCATTTTGGTGATGGCGCTACCTCAACCGACAAATCCCCCAAACATACGTATACCACACCCGGCCCGCACAATGTTACCCTGGAAGTGTTTAACAGCTGTGGTGTAAGAAGCACCTCGCTGCTCGCTCCGCTGAATATAGGGAACCTTGCTGCTGAGGATGACGTGATCGGGTTGTATCCTAACCCCGTGCGGTCGACACTTCATATTGAAGCCAAAGGAAATGCTTCGATAAAAGAATACAAATTGTACAATGCAGTAGGCAGCCTTGTAGGCAGGCACAATTTTGACAGCAATACGAGGAGGTTGACTGTGGATGTTTCCGGGTACGCTGGTGGCGTTTATACTATTGTGGTCAACACCGGCGAGGGCAAACTAAGCAGAGTTTTCCAGGTAGTTAAATAATTCGCTTTCATAACTTAATGAATAAATAAAGGTCCTGCTGAGGCGGGACCTTTGTCATTTATACAGCTATTAGCATAATTTTACAGTGTGAGACGGTGAAAGAAGAAAACAGACAGGAAAAAGACAAAAAGATATGCTGCACAAAACCAAGATCGTAGCCACAGTAGGGCCCGCATGTAATACTTATGAAAAACTGCTGGCCCTGGTACAGGAAGGCGTGAATGTATTCCGCCTCAATTTTTCGCACGGCACGCACGATGAACATGCAAAAGTCATCGAACATATACACCGCATCAATAAAGACTTTCCTTTTAACATAGCCATACTTGCCGACCTGCAAGGCCCCAAGCTGCGTGTTGGGGACATAGAAGGAGGCTCTATGCAACTGGAGAAAGATGATGAATTCATCTTTACCAACGAAAAATGCATGGGCACTAAAGAAGGTGTGTACATTTCTTACCCCGACTTTTACAAAGACGTACGTATTGGCGAGAAAGTGCTGCTCGATGATGGCAAGATAGAAGTACTGGTTATAGAAATAACCACAGAGAATTGTGTGCGCGTAAAAGTACTGACGCCTGGTATACTGCTGCCGCGCAAAGGCGTAAACCTGCCGGATACAAAAATATCGCTGCCTTCACTATCAGAAAAAGACCTGCTTGACCTTGATTTCATCATCAGCCAGCAGATAGACTGGGTGGCACTATCGTTTGTGCGCCGGCCTGACGATGTGAATTCGCTGCGCAAGCTGATCGAGGAAAAGAACAGCAATGCCAAGATCATTGCCAAGATAGAAAAGCCCGAAGCACTGGAGCACCTGCGTGAGATCATTCTTGCATCAGATGCCGTGATGGTGGCCCGTGGCGACCTTGGCGTAGAGCTTCCGCTGCAGCAGGTGCCGATGATACAGAAGAACATCATCCGCAAATGCATACACAGGGCCAAGCCTGTGATCATAGCCACGCAGATGATGGAGAGCATGATAGAACGTACGCGCCCTAACCGTAGCGAGATAACCGACGTGGCCAATGCCGTGCTGGAAGGCGCTGATGCAGTGATGCTAAGTGGAGAGACTGCCATGGGCCAATACCCTGAGCTGGTGATAAAGACCATGGTAAGCATCATAGAAGAAGTTGAAAAAGAAGAGATAGTATATAACCGTAACCTGGTACCTCAGCCGCATTCCCCCTCCTTTCTTAGCGATGCATTGTGTTACAATGCCTGCGAGATAGCTAAGGATATCAATGCAAATGCGCTGATAGGTATGACGCAATCGGGCTATACGGGTTTCATGCTTTCCAGCTTCAGGCCGCGGTCACCGTTGTATGTGTTCACTAAAACGCAAACGCTGGTCAACCAACTGAGCCTGAGCTGGGGTGTACAGGCATTTTATTACGATAAAGAAGAAAGCCTTGACCAGATCATTGCCGACCAGATAAACCTGCTGAAAGAAAAAGGCCTGCTCGAGAAAGATAATATTGTAGTGAACACAGGCAGCACACCGATACATGAACACCTGCCTACCAATATGCTCAAGATATCGAAGGTGGTGTAAGTGTTGGTTTAACATTTGCCTAACTTAATAATACCGACATTTATCACATGCACGCACAGCGATTTATAGAAAGCGTTTACCGCGATTGCCACACAGGCAATGGTATCATAGTGCGCTGCAATTCTTTTCAGCAGTTCCATTGCTTTTGCAGCAAGCTCTATTATTTCTCCAACTACAAGGACTTTAACACGCAGGCCCCGGCGCTTGCTGGCCGCGACCGGGGTTAATACAAAGGACAACCCTTTCGTTAACTGTTAATTCCTTTTTTATGTTGTATACGGATCTTAGTGATCCCGGAGCGGCATTGCTTTGGGGTGGCCTTGCGATCGACGCGCAGCTGCTGACAGCTGCCCTCCTGAAGGAGCAAACTATTTACTGGGCGCTGGCGCTGCTACTGGCGCTGGCATTCATTGCCACCCATTCACATCGGCAAAACAGGCATGCCCTGCTGAGCTTCAGCCAGGCACGCCATCATTATAAACAATTAAAATTCCAGATCATGCAGAAAGACAAAAATCCCGTGGTGATCACGGAAGATGATTACAGGCTGCTGAAACCTTATGTGGACAGGATGCCTGACAAGACCGACCCCATGACCCTTGCTTACGAAGTGAACAGGGCGATCATTGTAAAAACGGATGCATTTCCCGCAAACACGGTCAAGCTGAACTCAAAAGTATCGGTACTGGATATGGCCACAGAAAAGATCATCGACGTAACTATAGTAATGCCCGAGAATGCGGATATGCGAAGAAGCAAAATATCAGTGCTCACCCCGATGTCGGCCGCGCTGATAGGTTTCCGCAAAGGAGAGGAGGTGAAATGGAAAGTGCCCCTGGGCATGAAGCACTTCCGAATACTGGATGTTGTGAATGCGTAAAACGAAGCCGGCAACGATGCCGGCTTTTTTGTGTGGATCATTGCCAGCCCTGTTGCCTTTTATGAAGTGATCCTGTCCCTGGGGATTGCCACACCGGGAAACAGAGATTTAGTTACTGCGGGTTACTGGCTTTTGGCCGCTGACCGTTTGTATTTTTCTCCGATCCCCAACTATCCAGACTATGTCGCCACGTTCAAATACGATAGTAGATTCAGGATTCAGCATGCGGTAATTCCCTCGTTCGATGCCTACAACAAGGCCGTCAGTCCTTTCGCGGATACCGGATTCTCTTATTGACAGTCCCACTAGTTTCGATGCCTCTGTTGCAATGATCTTTTGCAGTTCTATATCCTCAAGGCGTACGGACGTTTGCTTTATCGGCTCAGAAGCCTGGAATTCTGGTTTGAATAGTTGCATGTGCTCGTCCGTTGCTATTATACCAACATGATCGTAGGGAAGCAAGCGGTTGTCGCGGCCCGGGGCGTGCACCAATTTGTCGCCCCGCTTTATGTAAGCGATATTGATGCCAAATTTCTCTCGCCATTGAAGCTCTTTTAGTGTTTCGCCGAGGTAGGGAGCGTTTGGACCAACAACCAGGTCAACGATATGTGCCGACCATGGCGCAAGATCGGATTGAATAGAAATATTTTTTCGGAACATGTCGGGTGCGAGGCTTTCCTCTCCTGCCGCCGATATTTCCCGCGCGTTAAGATTAAGCAAAAAATTGCCTTCTATTCTTTGGTAGAATGCTTTGATTCGTTTGTAGAAAATAAAGTAGGTAGCTGCAATGACTGGAAGTGCTATGAGCAGCGCTACGCCTGTAGGGAATACTTCATCTATCCATACCCATGTAATAAGCAATGCAATCGAAACGCGAAACACTTCCAGCATTACAAGAGGCCCCCTGTTGTACCTGCTATTCAGCCATAGCTCGCGGTAGGCACGTTTGTCGGGTTTTTTCAATATCAACGCAACGATGAAGGGAGATGCGACTGCCAGTGTCACGATGACGCAAACTATATTGGCAACTGCGAAGCTGCTGATATTGGTACGAAGGAACGGGAGGAAAAAATTCAGTGACAGCAACAGTATGCCAATAATGATAATGCTATTGGTTGCCACAATGAGAGAATAAGACTTCAGCGTGGTTTTCCAATTGCTTTCAGCTTGTATTGTCTGCGTGCTGCTCGAATACCTGTTCAGTCCTTTTAATAATTTCTCCGGCAATAATTTTTCTATGAAGCCGTGCAGGCGGTCTGCTCCCTTTATCATGTAGGGCGTCGTGAAGGTGGTGATGGCCGAGGCGCCGACCGCTACGGGGAAAAGAAAATTGCTGATAACACCCAGGCTGAGGCCCAGCGTAGCAACAATGAAAGCAAATTCGCCGATTTGTGCCATACTCATGCCCACCCGGATAGACTGCTTCAGTGGCTGGCCGGACAATAGCGCGCCCAGCGTGGTGCTGACAAGTTTTCCGAAGATGGTCAGCAGCGTGACCCAAAGAACCGGCCATTTATATTCCATGATCGCTGCGGGATCTATCAGCATGCCCACCGACACAAAGAACACTGCGCCAAACAAGTCTTTCACCGGTTTTATGACATGTTCTATCTTCTCGGCGAAAGTTGTTTCCGCCATTATAGAGCCCATGATAAAAGCGCCGAGCTCGGCCGAAAAGCCAACTTGTGTTGCGAGAATGACCATACCCAGGCACAGCCCTATCGAGAGGATCAGTAAAGTCTCTTCGTCAAGCAATTTTTTTGCTTTCTTCAGCAACGTGGGTAAAACGAATATGCCCGTTATGAACCAGGCTGCAAGAAAAAACATGAGCTTCGCCACTGTTATCAGCAACTCCATCCCTTCGAAGCGTTGACTCACGGCCATAGTAGAAAGAAGGACCATCAGCAATATCACCACTATGTCCTCCACGATCAAAACGCCGAATACTATGCGGGCAAAGCTCTGTGTCTTGACGCCGAGCTCATCGAACGCGCGAATGATGATAGTCGTAGACGAACTGGCAAGCATTCCACCTAAAAACAAGCTGTCCATCGTCGACCAGCCCATCCATTTGCCCGCCAGGTAGCCGGTGGTCGTTATAAAGACGATCTCTACAAAGGCCGTGACCGAAGCTGAGCCACCGACATGCATTAATTTTTTAAAGCTAAACTCCAGGCCGAGGCTGAACAGGAGAAAGATAACACCGATCTCCGCCAGTGTTTCAATGTTTTCAGTATCTGCTACAGTGGGTGTAATCGACAAATGCGGCCCCACAAGAAAACCGGCAATAATATATCCTAAAACCAGGGGTTGCTTTATTGCTTTAAAGATCAGCGTAGTTACAGCGCCTGTGATAAGTATGAGCGCCAGGTCTTGTATCAGCTTTGGTAAATGATCCATCGGTCGTTTTAATTGTCTTGATAGCCTTAGCTATGGTCGCTGCTATGGTAATATGATGATCGGCACGCGTGACTGCCGGACCATTTCAGTAGTAAAAAACTTTCTGAACATATCGGCAAACCCTCTGGGGCCTTTTTGCAGCGCCAGCATGCCCTGATTCCGATTCATGAGCCCGATGCTTGCCTGTACCGGATCGTCATCAGATATTATGGAGTAGGACGTATCGATCCGGGGCCTGTGGTTTTCACAGAGTCGCTCCAGGTAGGCTTCTGTTGCCGACTCCACGGTCTTTGCGGGTAGTACAGAGAAAAATTTTACACGGTCTATTATTCCGCCTTTTATTTCGATCAGGTCGTTTAGCGCTTTTTCGTTGACCGGATATTTTGCTTTTACGGCAACATAAAGCTCATGTACAGATATCCCGTGCCGGGCGGCCGGTAGAGCGATGATGATATTTTCGAGGTCCTCAGACAATCTCGCGGTTGTATCGCCGGTGAATATCCGCTCTATTGCAGGTTTATCATTGATACCGGCGAAAACATAGTCGGTAATGTTCACGTCGGCAAGGCGCTCTATAGCTGGTGCGATGGGGGAGCTGGTAGCATGATATTTCGCTGAATGGTCGTGCCCGATAGTCGTTAAAGCGAAATCCTGCAGCTTGTCAGCCGCCTGCAGCGCCTGGTCATGCTTCATACGTTCCACTACTTCAGATTCACCTAAGACGGGCACGGGTTCTGCTGACTGGTGCATCAGCAACAGTTCAGCGCCGGTGCTTTTTGCCCAGGAGTGCGCAAATACTAACAACCTTCCTGAATGGTCGGAGAAATCAACCAGAACGATAAATCTTCTTTTCATGAGGCCACCGGTTTGCCCGAATATCCGTTTTTTTTTCGACTTAAGGTTAAGATTAAATGGGGTACGCCCTGATTTCAGTCTTCCGAAAGGGCGACTGAAATCTCTTAATAAAATAAAGGTCTCCGACCGGGAAGAGCGTTATGAAGATGAATTCATGATCGACAGACCCTCTCTTGTTTCCTGACGGATTGCCATGAGGTGATATCTATTTTGCCGGGAATAGGTTTTGCCAATCGCAGACCTGCGTTCTATTTCCGGATTTAAGTCCCGCTTACACTGGTCGAAGCATTTACTTCGACCCAAACCCGGCAAGCATCGGCTTGCGACGAACATACACCTTCCTGGTTGCCGAGAGTCTCCCTGCGAACATCGGCGGTATGGACGGGCTGTGGAACATAGGCTCAGCGCGCCACCACCCCGCTGCTGCAAGATGTCTGTCTGCCCCTCCTCCGAGAGGAGGGGAGCTTTTTTGTGTCATTGCGCGATTGTAGTATACTTGTTGTTGTAAAAATTGTCTGAACCGGTCCCGATAGATATCGGTATTCTGGAATAATTGTCGTATATTTGTTATTGTAAAACGGATGCACAATCGCCTGGAAATTCAGACAACACCTACAACAATCAACACCATGCGACACTTCACCCTCAAATCCTTCACTATCAATCGCAAACGCACGGAAGTAAACCTACAAGGCATTGTAAATCTGCATTCCTGGTTTTCAAACTTAACAATACTTAACAATGAATATGGATTTCGATCATGCAATTAATCCTGCACGATTCACCTCCCCCTTACCCCCTCCGGGAGGGGGAAATGCGAGTCAAACGAACGCATGGAAGTTGTTAGAAAGCCAATACCCCTGTTTTCCCTAACAAAAACTAACAATTTAAATCGCCGAAACCATTGAAAATACTATCACATGATAAATAATAAATATTCCAAACTGAGATTGCAGACTAACAAAAACAGTTTTAACACAACATGCATTCAAATTAACTCCCCCGATAGCTATCGGGACACCCTATCAACTAATTTTGCACCTATGAAGCGTTTGATGTTTTTTGTGAGTTTGATCATTTCTTCCTGTACTGCGGTTTCGCAGGAGTATCGCATAGTTTATGATGCCTCGACCCTGCCGGAACTATACGACCAGACCAATGTGTATGTAGAACAAAAGCATGGTGATGGTTTCCGCAAGCTGCCTGCTAATAAGTATAAACTATCGGCCACCGGTGCCGAGCTGAAAGGCAACCAGCTGTCCTGGGACAAAGCTGCGCTATACCGCAATAAAGGCATTCTTGATATGAACTTACGGATAGACGGTCGCGACCTGCCGGTGAAACTGGCGCTGCCCGTACTGGAAGAAGTAGTTATCAATGCCTATACCGACAGCATCAAACCCATTCTTAACTATTACCTGAACGTGGAAGGGAAATGGAGCAACGGCAAGGTTTACCCGCTGGATACCCGTTATGTGACCGTGACAGTCGACAATGGCACGATGAAAGGGCTGGAATGGGTAGCCCCGAAGGAAAGGAATTTTGAGAAGGTGAATTTTACGGTCACCAGCCGCTTCGATCCCGCGGATGTAAAGACCGCAACCTTATACCTCAAGAAGTTCAAAGATCCCAGGGACGATATCAATTACCAGGACAAGACCGAGGATGAGATCATTAATGAAGGGCGAAGGGGGCGGTGATCGTTGGTTAATTTTCCGTTTTCATCCGGTTAAACGGCTGTTAAAGGCCCCTGGAAAGGTAGTAAGGCTCAGAAAAACGCTAATTTTGCAATAATTTGTAAACAGGATGAACAGGGCGATACTGACGATATTTTTGATATTAGCTTCATTTGCAGGGGTAAAGGCTCAGCAGTCGTCTACCGGCACCGCCCATATCGGCGCAAGTATTGTACAGCCCACTACCATCACCCAAACCAGCGAAATGAATTTCGGGGATATCACGGTGTCGACAACCTCAGGGGGTAAGATCGTGATGGACCCTAAAGGCAAGACACAGAATAAAGGCGGTGCTTCTACCGAAAATGGCGCGCCGGCTTCGTTTACTATCAATGTTCCGGCAGATTTTACTTATTCTATCAGCCTGCCCAAATCGTCTGTATCTGAAACCGATTCGACGTCCAAGGTGCTGAACATCTCTGAATTTACCAGTTATCCTTCCGTGGATGAGACCAGTACGGGTACCAAGACCTTCAGTGTGGGTGCTACGCTGACAGTGGACAAGGCTGACGCAATAGGTGAGTATGAGGCGGATATCCCGTTCGAGGTATCGGTGAATTACAATTAATGCGGGCTTATTAGCCCCTCACATACCATGAAATTTCTCCAGGCAATTGTTGTCATTTTGTTGTCGTTTGCAACGCAGGCGCAGGAGATCAGCTTCACCACGCTCAACAACAAGCGTATATCCACGAACAAAACAGGAATGGCCATTCTCGGAACCTGGGGTGTTGTCAATACGGCGGCAGGCGCTGCAGGTTACTTCATAGCCGGCAACAAAGAAGCCAAAGCATTTCATGGGATGAATGCCATATGGGGAGCGACCAACGCCTTGATAGCGATGGGCGGTTATGCCGGTGCGCGCAGGGAGGCAAAGGAAGAACGTTCATTTTCGGACGGCCTTCAACGCTACGAGTCGGTCAAACGGCTTTACCTGGTCAATGCGGGGCTGGATGTATTGTACATAGGCACGGGCGCACTCCTTGCCCTAGAAGCTGACAGGTTCAATCAGCCGGAGATGTGGCGTGGCTTTGGCAAGTCGTTTGTAGTGCAGGGAGCCGCGCTGTTGTTATTTGATGGTATCATGTTCGCAGCACATCAACGGCAGAACAAGGATTGGTATCGGTTGCTGTCGGGAATAAAGGTTACACCAAACGGAATAGGCTATAGCCATGTGTTTTAATTCAATACGCAAGCGGGTATTCATTTATAAAAACGCTTAATGTATCTTGGCGGCGATGATCCAGAATGTCAATGCACGGAAAGTCATATTTATCGTTTGTGCGGTACTCTGCCTCACGGGATTGGTCACTCCGCCCATCGCGTTGTTATTGGGATTACTGGTAGCGCAGTTCGTCGGCCATCCATACATCCAGCACAATAAGAAGTACACCACCATACTATTACAAGTGTCCGTAGTAGGGCTTGGTTTTGGGATGGATCTGCATAAAGGGCTGGAAGCCGGAAAGGAAGGATTTGTGTTTACGTTGGTATCTATAGTTGGCACGCTAATACTTGGCGCATTGCTGGGTAAGTTCCTGAAAATAGAAAGGAATACCTCTCACCTGGTTTCATCGGGCACTGCTATTTGCGGCGGTAGCGCGATAGCCGCCATTGCTCCCGTATTGCGTGCTGAAGAGCACCAGATATCGGTTGCACTGGGAATTGTATTTATTTTAAACTCGATAGCACTGTTCATCTTTCCGCCCATCGGTAAAATGCTCCATATGACCGATCAGCAATTTGGCATGTGGAGTGCGGTGGCTATTCATGATACGAGTTCGGTCGTTGGCGCGGCCAGTGCCTTCAGCGAAGAGGCTTTGAAATATGCGACCACCATCAAGCTGATGCGGGCGCTGTGGATCATTCCGCTGGCCTTGGCGAGTGCTTACATCTTTAAATCGCCTGGTGCGAAGATCAAGATACCGTACTTCATCGGCTATTTCGTGATAGCTATGTGTATCAATACTTATGTGCCCGGAATTGAGGCGGTTGCGCCGGTTATTGTCAAATTCGCTAAGCTGGGGCTTACATTAACACTCTTCCTGATAGGTTCGGGCCTGTCGAAGAAAGTGTTACGTTCAGTAGGTCTCAAGCCTTTCGTTCAGGGTGTAGTGCTGTGGATAGCCATATCCGCAACAGCATTATGGGCAGTGCTTTCGCTGGGGTAGGATATTAACTTTTCGGGTGTATTCATTAACATAGCCTCAACAATAACGGCTGTAATTTTGTACCAAATATTTCGAATGATGGCAAGATCTACTCCCGTGCGACAGGTAAGAAATATGCGACATGTGGTTGACCTCTTCAACAACCGCAAAACGCTGACCCAGATGCTCAAGGCAGTTTTTAACGGACAATATCGCATGTCGATGCTTTCCAATATGGCTGTGGTACTGGGTGTATTGTATGTGCTGTTCCCGTTTGACATAATCACGGACCTCATCCCGTTCTTCGGCTGGGCAGACGATGGCTTTGTGATCTATATGGTCGTAAAACGACTGAAGACGGAGACCATGCGCTTTAACCGCTTCAAGGCTATGGAGCGTAGAGGTTTCTAGAACTTCACCTCTTTAGGTACGAAGAGACTCACGTTCCCATTGTTGCGGATAACGTCTCGCACCAATGTTGACGAGATGGTTGAGTATTCCGGAGAGCAGGTAAGGAACAGTGTTTCGATATCAGGCGCCAGCATGCGGTTCATGTCTGCGATCGCTTTCTCGTATTCGAAGTCGCTTATATAGCGTATGCCTCGTAGAATATAATGCGCGTTGATCTTTTTACAATAGTCGATGGTTAAGCCTTCGTAGCCGGCGACTTCGATACGGGGTTCGTTTTTGAATATTTCCCGCATCCAGTTGCAACGCTGCTCAATACTGAACATTGGCTGCTTGGACGAATTAATGCCGATGCCGATGATCAGTTTATCAAATAATGATACCGCACGCTCTATTACGTCCACGTGTCCCTTGGTAATTGGGTCGAATGTACCGGGGAATAAACAAATACGCTGCATCGCTACTCGTTTGGTTGTGTGAAAAAGCTGAATATCGTAGTGCCGTAGTTCTTTATCCTGGCAAAGTTAGGATGGTTCTGGTAATCGTTCCTCGGTGTATGCTCCAGTACAAATATACCGCCCCGCTTCAACATATTCTTTTCGAACAATAAGATGGGTATCTCGTCGATGTTCTGCAAAGCATAAGGTGGTCCCGCAAAGATGAAGTCGTACTGCTCGGTGTTCTGTTTCATGAATTTGAACACGTCGCCCTTGATGATCTTGAGCTTATCCGCAATGCCCAGTACCTGGGATGTTTTCTTGATGAAGGTGATGTTTCCCTGATCGCGCTCTATAAGTATCAAGTCTTCCGCACCGCGTGATGCCAGCTCGTAGCTAATGCTGCCCGTACCGCCAAACAAGTCGCAGGTCTTGATGCCTTCGAAATCCAGCATATTCCCGAGCGTATTGAACAAGCCTTCTTTGGCCACTTCAGTTGTAGGTCTCGCCGGCGTGCTCGTCGGCGGGCTGAACCTTCGTCCGCTGAATTCACCGCCTACTATACGCATGAATACAATTGTTGGAATAAATAAACAGGCGCTTTCCACCGTGCTTCTTCAGCTTCTACATGTCCGGTGCCTATCGTCAGGTTAGGAAAGTATTCGTAGAGTCTGTGGATCACGCCAGTCAGTGTGTTGTTCTCAGCAGCACATACCAGGGCAAGCTGCTCAGCCGGGATGTTCATCTGGTGACAAAGCAAATGGATCTCATAAGCCACGTCCTCGATATTATCGAATGAGATTACTTTATGCCAATGCAAATTCTTGTTAACGTACAATGTCAGATAGGCCTCGATAGAGGTAAAGCTGCATTGTAATATTTGTGGGGTTTTGTAATTCTTGCTGAACTGGTGTGCTGCAAACGGCACGATCTTCGCTTTCGCGAAATATCGTTGGATCAGCTCCTTATCGCTGGAAGACACAGCAAACAAATATTCTGCTTTATCACCGCTCAAAGATTGGTCATAGACCCATTCGTCCCTGCCAGCGTACTGCATATCGTGAAACCATTGCCTCGATACATCGTCCTTATACAGCGACTTTGGTACCAGCAGGTTTTTTGGCGAGGGGAGAAAAACATGGCTCACCTTCCCTCCATAGAGTAATAACGGTTCATTGCCGAATTGCCGTTCAAAGAAATCTGCAGAGCCATCCGACTGATAGCAACGTATGGTCAAAACTTTACCATTGTCGTCGAAACCTGCTACTTGCAAGCTTTTCGCAGTCAGGCATACAAATACCTTTTCCACTTTGGCAAGCAGGTTGCCCTTGGTGTTTACCGCATAAACTTGCTTATCTATTGCACTATTGGTAATATCCGGCATAGAAACACGCAATTATAGAATAATTTTGCGACACTTTTTCAGAACGTGAAGGTATCGGTATCCAATAAAGACATTCTCAGGCTTGCAGCGCCTATCTCGCTCTCGCTGATGATACCCCAGATCAACTTCCTGACCAATACTGCTTTCCTCGGCCGATTGGGGGAAACAGAGCTGGGTGTCAACGGTATTAGTGGCATCTTCTATCTAATCCTGTCCATGATCGGGTATGGCCTGAGTAATGGTATACAGGTGCAGATGGCCCGCAGGGCAGGTGAGGGTGATAACGAAGGCATGGCCAGAACCCTTACCAACGGCGTGATGTTGTCGTCTTTGCTGTCGCTATTCCTGATGATGTTATCGCTATGGACAGCGCCGTTCATATTCGGACTCAGCCTGCATAGCGATGAGCACGTCTTTAAAAGCATAGAGTTCATATATATAAGAGTATGGGGCTTGCCCTTCCTGATGCTTACCCAGTTATTCAATGCATTTTTCATTTCGATCCATAAATCCAAATACCTCATTTACGATTCTATAGCTACCACGGTTGTAAATATCTTCCTTGATTATGTGCTCATATACGGACATCTCGGTTTTCCTGAAATGGGGTTGTATGGTGCTGCAGTGGCATCCGCGATAGCTGAGATCTTTGGCTTTGCAGTGATGTTATGCCTGTTTTATTTCAACCGTTTACACCTTCGGTTTCCTGTATTGTCCTACCTGCGTTTCGACAGTGAGCTTTCCAAGCGTTCACTGAAAGTTGCTTCCCCGCTTATCGTGCAGTTCCTGTTCAGTATAGGCGGCTGGCAGATATTCTTCATCTTCGTAGAACACCTCGGCGAGCGCGAGCTTGCTGCCTCCCAGATATTGCGAAGCGTTGTAGGTATCGTCAGCATCGGGACCTGGGCATTTGCAGCCACCTGTAATAGCATGGTGAGCAACCTCATAGGCCAGGGAAAACAAAGCCGCGTGATACCGTTGATAAAAAAAATAGTGACACTGAGTGTATGTTATGTAGCCTGTGTATCGGTTCTCCTGCTCCTGTTTTCGGACAGCTTTCTGCAGATGTACCGCGACGACCTTTCGCTGGTAGCATTGGCTAAGCCCAGCCTGCGGATAATAGTTGTTGCCGGGTTTATCATGGCCGTATCTACTGTCGTGTTCAATGGCGTAGTAGGCACAGGTAACACCGTAATCAACCTCTTTATCGAGATATGTTGCGTAGGCGTATACCTTGTCTATTGCTACATCGCCATCGAGCGCCTGCGCCTTGGCCTTGCCTGGGCATGGGGTTCCGAGTTTGTGTACTGGAGCACCCTGCTTATCGCCTGTACCATATACCTAGGCACCGGCAAGTGGAAAGGCAAGAAAGTCTAAGCGGCTTTTGCCTGCTCAGCTATTTCATCCATGCTGATGCCGTTGTGGCTCTCATCATACACACATTCACCGTTCTTTATCAGCAGCACCTGGGGTGATTCATGATATACCTCGAACATATCAGCAATCTTGTTCGACACATTGCGGTAGCGTATCAGGTCGAGATAATAGAATTTGATATCTCCTGGTTGTTCCGAGCGTTCCAGCCTCATCTTGGCCATGGAACTGATGGAACAACGGGTGCTGTGTTTAAATATGACCACAGGTTTTTCAGCGCTTTCCTGTTTTATAGCTTCCAGTTGCTCTTCAGTAGTAAGGTCTTCCCATCTCATAGCTGCAAAATTACCCTGTTAAAAACTAAGGCATTGTGAAATAAATCTATACCATTATAGTCCTCCTTTAACGTTTTGTTGCTCATTGGTTGTTTTGCCTTTATTTTCGCCCCTACAAACTACTGTATGAAACACGCATATGTTTTCCCGGGCCAGGGTGCCCAGTTCCCGGGCATGGGTAAAGCGCTGTATGACAACAACACGCTGGCCCGCGAATATTTCGAACAGGCCAACGAGATACTCGGCTTCCGCATTACCGATGTCATGTTCGAAGGCACAGAGGCTGACCTGAAGCAGACCAAAGTAACGCAGCCTGCCATCTTCCTGCACTCAGTTATTCTTTTTGAGACCACACCGGGTTTGAAACCTGATATGGTCGCCGGGCATTCGCTGGGCGAATTCTCTGCGCTGGTTGCTAATCGCGTGCTCACCTTCCAGGATGGCCTGAGGCTGGTGGCCAAGCGTGCTTCGGCTATGCAACGTGCCTGCGAGATCAATCCTTCGACCATGGCCGCCGTGCTCGGTCTCGACGATGCCAGAGTGGAAGAGATATGCAAAGAGTTCACTACCGAAGTAGTAGTACCCGCCAACTACAACTGCCCCGGCCAGCTGGTTATCAGCGGCAGCATCGAAGGCATCAACCAGGCCTGCGTGCGCATGAAGGAAGCCGGTGCCAAACGGGCTCTTGTACTACAAGTTGGCGGCGCATTCCATTCACCCTTGATGGAGCCTGCTAAAGAAGAACTGCAGGATGCCATAGCCTCCACTCATTTTTATAATCCCACATGCCCGGTTTACCAGAATGTGGACGCACATCCTTATATCGATCCCAACATCATCAAACAAAACCTCATCAACCAATTGACCGCACCTGTACGCTGGACACAAACCGTGCAAAAAATGGTTGAGAACGGCGCCACTCATTTTACAGAGATAGGCCCGGGTTCCGTACTGCAAGGGTTAGTAAAGAAGATACACAAAGAGGCAGAAACAGCCGGTATCAATTAGCCGTTCTCAAAAATGTTCCAAAATGTTCCAGTTTCAGCACTACGTTGAAATTGGAACATTTTTCGTTTTTGGCTTACGCCTGCCGCTTCCAATTTGTTATACTTTGTTGTTGAAGAATGAAAGTTTTCATGTTTTACGGTTTATAATTTTAAAGCGATCACTCGCGGCCTTTCCCCGTCAGGGAATAGGGGTGATCGGAAACCCTGCCGCCAAAGGGGTACCGACCATTAAGCAGAGTACTCTGAATTTGTTATAGATTGTTGTCGAAGAATGAAAGTTTTCATGTTTTCGCGCTGCTCGAATTTGTTATAGATTGTTGTAGTTGCGATGGAAGTTTTCATATTTCGGACTTTGTTTAAACCTCCTGACTCCACTTTGATTCATTGTGTTTTGTTGCGTTTTGCTGTGTTGAAAGAGTTTTCATGCTTTTAGATTTATATAGCCTGGGCACAAGCGGATCAGGCCTCACATGGATCGTTAATCTGGCCACATGTTGCGTTTTGTTGTATTTTATGATATTCATCGTTTATGGCATCGGGTCTTCTTTTGAAGACTTAAAAATATATGCAAATATACAACTTTTTATTGTTTTTATGAAATGCCATGACATTTTACCGAAAGGACAAAGAAAGCGCCTGGCAACCTGCGGCACATGGTGGGGTGCAGTTTGGGATTGGATATTGATAGTCACCATGCAATAGCCCACTTCCCGCTATCGTCGATATAGTATGACAAGCCATTGCTCATTTCATGAGCCTCCTTATTCAGTTTGGGATGGAGATAAGTTTTCTTTTCATACACACGCACACCGTTGTTCTCGCGCGTCAGGTAATTGACAAGCGCGTTCATCGTCGGGGCGATATCGTGCAGCCATTGTGCATCATCCTCTTTTACAAACGCCTGTGACATAATTTTTTTATTCTCCAGTTCAAAAATTGTTACTCAATAAAATTTGGGGGGGGTTATTGCGGGGCGCTTGTTTTGTGGTAGAAATTTTTAAATGGT
>CAMPKG010000021.1 GCA_946887085.1 uncultured Sphingobacteriales bacterium | reverse complement strand
TTAAGGTTCAGGAGATCTCTCGCCCGGAATGAGAAGATAAAACGGACAATTGTCCACAACAAAAACTAAAACATTTCTTTAAAATGGCAATAAAGAAGGATAACCGTCCCAAAGCAGGTTTTAATAAGATCACTATTAGCCTCGCTTCTCCTGACACAATCCTCGACAGGTCTTATGGTGAAGTGTTGAAACCTGAGACTATCAACTATCGTACGTACAAACCCGAGCGTGATGGTTTGTTCTGCGAAAAAATATTCGGCCCTGTAAAGGATTACGAATGTTATTGCGGTAAGTACAAACGTATTCGTTATAAGGGTATCGTCTGCGACCGTTGCGGCGTAGAAGTAACTGAAAAGAAAGTGCGCCGCGAGCGTATGGGTCACATCAAGCTGGTGGTGCCTATCGTTCACATCTGGTATTTCAAGAGCCTGCCGAACAAGATAGGCTACCTGCTGGGTGTTAGCTCTAAGAAGCTCGAGGGTATCGTTTACTACGAGCGTTACGTAGTAGTACAGGCAGGTGAGGCTGATGAAATGATCCGCCAGAAACTGAACCTGAAAGATTCTGAAGATACACACCAGCAACTGCTGACTGAAGACGAGTACCTGGAAATATTGGATGCGCTGTCGAAGGAGAACCAATACCTGCCCGACGATGATCCAAACAAGTTCATCGCCAAGATGGGTGCTGAGGCTGTGCACGCTCTGCTGAGCCGTATTGACCTCGACCAGTTATCTTACGATCTGCGTAACGCAGCTGCCAACGAAACTTCCCAGCAGCGTAAGCAGGAAGCCCTGAAACGCCTGAGCGTTGTAGAAGCTTTCCGCGATGCGAATACACGTGTTGAGAACCGCCTTGAGTGGACGGTGATGCAGTACATACCGGTTATACCACCGGAACTGCGTCCGCTCGTTCCCCTGGATGGTGGCCGTTTCGCGTCTTCTGACCTGAATGACCTTTACCGTCGCGTTATCATCCGTAACAATCGTCTGAAACGTCTTATAGAGATCAAAGCTCCTGAAGTGATCCTGCGTAACGAAAAACGCATGCTGCAGGAAGCTGTTGACTCACTGTTCGATAACAGCCGTAAGTCTAACGCAGTAAAAGCAGAAGGTGGCCGTGCCCTGAAATCGCTTTCAGATGTGCTGAAAGGGAAGCAAGGCCGTTTCCGTCAAAACCTTCTTGGTAAACGTGTTGACTACTCTGGTCGTTCGGTTATCGTGGTAGGCCCTGAAATGAAGCTGCATGAGTGCGGTCTTCCGAAAGATATGGCTGCTGAACTGTTCAAGCCGTTCATCATCCGTAAGCTGATCGAGAGGGGTATCGTTAAAACAGTAAAAAGCGCGAAGAAACTTGTTGAGCGTAAAGAATCAGTGGTTTGGGATATCCTGGAGAACGTACTCAAAGGACACCCGATCCTCCTCAACCGTGCCCCAACGCTTCACCGTTTGTCAATCCAAGCCTTCCAGCCTAAGCTGATCGAAGGTAAAGCCATACAGCTGCACCCGCTGGTATGTTCTGCGTTCAACGCCGACTTTGATGGTGACCAGATGGCCGTTCACGTGCCGCTGAGCCATGCTGCTATACTGGAAGCACAGTTGTTGATGCTGGCTTCACACAACATCCTCAACCCGCAGAATGGTACGCCGATCACCCTGCCTTCACAGGACATGGTTCTTGGTTTGTACTACATCTCCAAGGGTAAGAAAACAATGGGCGATGATGTGGTGAAAGGTGAAGGTATGACTTTCTACAGCCCTGAAGAGGTGTTGATCGCGCATAACGAAGGCCGTGTTGAGCTGCACGCGTGGATCAAGGTAAAAGTTGATGTGCGTAAAGACGGCCAGATAAAGAAAGAGCTGACAGAAACAACTGTAGGCCGTGTTATTTTCAACCAGTTCGTACCAAAAGAGAACGGTTATGTGAACGCGCTGTTGACGAAGAAATCACTGCGTGAGATCATCGGTGACATCCTGAAGAATACAACCATTCCTAAAACAGTACAGTTCCTTGATGATATCAAGACCTTAGGTTTCCGTACGGCCTTCCGCGGTGGTTTGTCGTTCAACGTAAAGGATCTTACAGTACCTGAAGTAAAAGAACAGCTGATAGAAAACGCACAGGTAGAGGTTGACGAAGTTTGGGACAACTACAATATGGGCCTGATCACGAACAACGAGCGATACAACCAGATCATCGATATCTGGTCGCGCGTTGATACCCGTGTAACGGAAACCCTGATACGTGAGATGGCTGCCGACAAGCAAGGCTTCAACTCAGTATACATGATGCTTGACTCAGGTGCCCGTGGATCTAAGCAGCAGGTTAAACAGCTTGCCGGTCTGAGGGGTCTGATGGCGAAACCACGTCGTAGTGGTTCAAGCGGTTCCGAGATCATCGAGAACCCGATCCTGTCAAACTTCAAAGTAGGCCTGAGCGTATTGGAATACTTCATCTCTACGCACGGTGCGCGTAAAGGTCTTGCGGATACCGCCCTTAAAACAGCGGATGCCGGTTACCTGACACGCCGCCTGGTTGACGTCGCTCAAGACGTTGTCATCAACGACGAAGATTGTGGAACACTGCGCGGTATCGCAACATCTGCGCTGAAAGACAACGAAGAAATAGTAGAGCCACTATATGACCGTATCCTCGGCCGTACATCTTTGCATGATGTATATGATCCGATCTCTGACGATCTGCTGGTTCACGCAGGTACTGAGATCACCGAGGAAGTTGCTCAACGCATCGAGGAGAGCGGTATCGAAACCGTAGAGATACGTTCGGTGCTGACCTGCGAGGCTCGTCGTGGTGTATGTGCTAAGTGCTACGGTAAGAACCTTGCTACCGGTTACATGACGCAGAAGGGTGATGCTGTAGGTATCATCGCTGCCCAGTCTATCGGTGAGCCTGGTACACAGCTTACACTTCGTACCTTCCACGTGGGTGGTGTGGCCGGTTCTTCAGCTATCGAATCTCAATTGATCGCTAAGTTCGACGGAACCATCCAGTTTGATGGCCTGCGTACTACAACTTATAAAGACGAAGAAGGCGAAGATGTTATCGTGGTTATCGGCCGTACCGGTGAGGTACGTATCGTTGACGTAGCTAACGACCGCCTGTTAATAACAAACAACATTCCTTACGGTTCTCACCTGAAAGTGAAGAACGGCCAGAAGATCACAAAAGGTACGGTTATCTGTACATGGGATCCGTTCAACGCCGTTATCGTATCAGAGGTGAACGGTAAGATCAAACTGGACAACGTAATCGAAGGTGTTACTTATCGCGAAGAGGCTGATGAACAAACAGGCCACCGCGAGAAAGTGGTAATCGAAACAAAAGATAAGACCAAGATACCGGGTATCATCGTTGAAGGTAAAGAAGAAAAAATGTACAACCTGCCGGTTGGTTCACACATCATTGTGGGCGCAGGCGATGCGGTGTACAACGGCCAGGTTATCGTGAAGATACCACGTATCATGGGCCGTAGCCGGGATATCACGGGTGGTCTGCCAAGGGTAACTGAGCTGTTTGAAGCGCGTAACCCGAGCAATCCTGCTATCGTTGCGGAAATTGATGGTGTTGTTGCCTTCGGTAACATCAAGCGTGGTAACCGCGAGATCATCGTAGAATCGCGTGAAGGACTGGTGAAGAAGTACCTTGTACCTCTTACCCGCCACATCATGGTTCAGGACGGTGACTTCGTGAAAGCCGGCACTTCTCTTTCTGATGGTGCTACAACGCCGGGCGACATCCTGGCGATCAAAGGACCCTTCGCTGTACAGGAATACCTGGTGAACGAGATCCAGGAGGTTTACCGCCTACAGGGTGTGAAGATCAACGATAAACACATTGAAGTGATTGTTCGCCAGATGATGCGTAAAGTAACGATCATCGATCCGGGAGATACCAAGTTCCTTGAAGAAGATACGGTTGATAAATTCGACTTTATGGTGGAGAATGACTGGATCTTCGACAAGAAAGTAATTACCGAAGGTGGCGAATCTGATAAGCTGCACGCCGGCCAGATCGTTACCCTCCGCGAGATCCGCGAGGAGAACAGCCTGCTGCGTCGCTCTGATAAAAAGCTGGTAGAATACCGTGATGCGAACCCTGCAACTTCAGCTCCGTTGCTGCTGGGTATCACAAAAGCATCGCTGGGTACGCACAGCTGGATATCGGCTGCATCGTTCCAGGAAACTACTAAAGTGCTGTCTCAGGCAGCGATCAACGGTAAGTCTGACGACCTGATGGGTCTGAAGGAGAACGTTATCACTGGTAACCTGATACCTGCCGGTACCGGTATGCGTGAGTTCGATGACATGGTAGTGGGCTCTAAAGAAGAGTTCGAACTGCTGATGGCAAACCGCGATGTACTCCAGTTCGACGAGGAAGAATAGTAATTGGAATTAACTTGAATAGAAAGCGCCGCTCACCGAGCGGCGCTTTTGGTTTTAGAGTGCTTTGTATAACCTGATGCCGGCTGAAAGTGAAGCATATGATGACTTCGTCGGCATAATAATGACGATTGCTCGGTCGCGTTTGGCTGCGCCGCAGAGATAGTCAAACTCTCCTGTTTGGTAACATTTGTCGGTTTTCACCTCATAGTTACCGTTTGTATAACGGCCCTTTAATCGAATTTGGTTACCGTTCAGTTGCCATGATCCCACAGCATATTCGGTGTACCTGGTAGAATAGCAACTGTCATTAGAAGGGGCTTCTAGAATGCTATGTCTCTCCATCTTAAATGAATCACCGTAGAAATCAAACTTATGACTGCTATAAGATCGAATAGGTTCATCCAAATGGCTATATCCGGCTTGTACAAACTTGCCCGAAAGTTCTGATGCTGAAACTGACGTGCCGGCACATTCCTGGGTTTTCTTTTTACAACAAACTAACGATATGCACAATGCAACCAACATTATTGAAGGGCCTTTCATAGGGTAGTGTTTCTTTACTAAACTTCAATGGCGGAATTTTTATTGTGCATAAGACAGGGAGTTGAACATTTACTTCACATCTGCTACAAAATCCAGCACCGCGGAATTCATACAATATCGCAATCCCGTTGGCTCGGGTCCGTCTTTGAATACATGGCCTAGATGGCTGCTGCAGCGTCTGCACTCAACTTCCACACGTTTTCCATCCGGGTCAGTTTTTTCCTTGACGCTTGTTTGAGTAGCAGGCTCGTAGAAACTGGGCCAGCCCGTATGGCTGTCAAACTTCGCCTTTGATCTGAATAAAAAATTGCCGCAGGCAGTACAATAATAACTGCCTCTCTTGTGGTTGTTCCAGTAGGCGCCGGTGTATGCCCGCTCGGTAGCAGATTCCCGGGCTATTTGGTACTCGCCGGGGGATAGTATTTTCTTCCACTCGCTATTGGTTATGTTTACCGGCTTCGTGTCCGTGTGCGAATAGTAGCGGTTCTTCTTTTGTTTTTGTGGTAGCTGTGGGTCGTTTTGTGCGATAAGCGAGCTGTTGCAAATCAGGATCACAGCTAGTAATAATATGCGTGTCATGCTGGTGTCGTTTAGAATAGATACGGGAGACTTTGCTGGTTGGATTTAGCATGCCGATATTTTGCCACACCAGTTTGTAGCAAAGCTGCCTCGCAATGTTAAAACCTTTAACAGTTTTCCCCAATCCCTTAACAGATAAGCCCGGTTGTAAGGCCAATTAACTGAAAGAAAAGTTACAATCCATTCCGAAAAAAATTTATACCAACAGGGCTTATTACCTTTGCTTCATACCAATTTAATAACGACTTACTATGAAGAAAACACTTAGGCCTGCTGTATATTTTATTGGAGGAATGTTTTTAAGCGCCTCGATCTTTACCGGTTATGCCTTCCGTGCTGCCGAGAAAACGGATGACCTGATAGAACACGAAAAGAACATGGCTGTTGAGGAAGCTATGGGCGAAGTATCGAAAGACGGCAAGGTAAAGCTGAAATGGTACCCCCCTTCACTGCCTGAGAAAATGACCTTTGCTGGTGAGAACGTGCCGCTGGAGCGCACAGATATACAGGAGCAGTTTGACAGGGAATTGATGTATAATTACTATTCTCCTAACTCGTTGCTCTCGATCCTGCGATTGTCAACAAGGTATTTCCCGATCATCGAAAAAGAGCTGCGCGCTGCCGGTGTTCCTGAAGATTTTAAATATCTCTGCGTCGCGGAAAGTGCATTGCGCAACCAAACGTCGTCAGTGGGAGCAGAAGGCTTCTGGCAGTTCATGCCAAGAACGGCGCCACAGTATGGACTGGAAGTGAACGGCGAAGTAGATGAACGCTACGATATCACTAAGAGTACCAGGGCCGCTGCACAATACCTGAAAGAGGCGTACAATAAGTTCGGATCGTGGACATTGGCCGCTGCATCTTATAATGTGGGAATGGGGGGAGTGAATAAATTCCAGGGACTACAGAAGCAGAATAGCTATTATGATCTGCACCTGCCCCAGGAAACGATGCGCTATGTATTCCGTATCCTGTCTTTCAAATACCTGATGAGTGAAGCAAACAAGCTGGGATTTGTAGTGCCTTTAAAAGAATCGTACAAACCATACAATACCAAAACAGTAACTGTTACGACTTCTATACCTGACCTGGCTGATTTCGCGATAGAACATGGTACAACATACAAATTGTTGAAACTGGCCAACCCATGGTTGCATGATACAAAGCTGACGGTAAAGAATAAAACCTACCAGATAGAGGTGCCGCAAGGAAAGAATATTTAAGAGAGAGTGATGATCTAAGATCTGCCCCCGTGCATCCGCACGGGGCTTTTGTTGTTAGGACGGTTGGCCCAAAAATATTAGCTTTAGTAAAAACTGGTCACCACATGAGAAAAACCGGTGCCGTACTGGTGCTGATACTCGCCACCTCAGTCGTTTTGCTTCTCGACAGGCCATTAGGCAGTTTACCTGCACTGGGCCGCCTGCTCGATCCCGTGAACGGCGCTATGGCTGCAGCAGAGTCTGTCGACAAATCTTTTGACCTTGAGTTGCACAACAAGCTAATAGAACAAGAGGTAAAGGTTTGGTTTGACAAACGGTTGGTGCCGCACATTTCTGCAAAAAACGATCACGACCTTTACTATATACAAGGATACATACATGCCTGTTTTCGCCTCTGGCAAATGGACCTGCAAACACGGGCAGCCGGTGGCCGCGTGAGCGAAGTGCTGGGGGAGAAAGCACTGAACTTCGACCGTGAGCAAAGGAGAAAAGGAATGGTATACGGAGCGGAGAATTCATTGTCTGCAATGGAAGCCGACCCGCGTACCAAACAGATGCTGGATGCATATACCGCAGGGGTGAATGAGTATATATCTTCACTAAATTACCGCCGGTTGCCGCTTGAGTATAAGCTTATGGGCTTTAAGCCAGAAGCCTGGACCAACCTGAAGTGTGCTTTGCTTCTGAAATACATGGCTGACGACCTGACGGGCAAAACCGAGGATATTGCATTAAGCGTTTTAAGAAACAGGTACCCGAAAGAGGAGTTTGAAGACCTGTTCCCCGAACGCATCACCGGCAGCACACCGGTGATACCGGCAGGAACGGATTATGGTGACGCGAGTATGCAAACACCACCGGCATTGCCGGATAGTATTGCATGGCCCCGCCTCGAGATCGATAAGACCGACCGGGAAGAGGAGACGGGGAAAGGCAGCAACAACTGGGCCGTCAGTGGCGCACGAACGCAGAGCGGTGCGGCTATATTAGCAAACGATCCCCACCTTGGCCTCAACCTGCCCAGCCTTTGGTTTGAGATACATATGCAGGCGCCGGGTGTAAATACATATGGTGTATCGCTGCCGGGTGCACCAGGGGTGGTAATTGGTTTTAATGACCGGATATCCTGGGGCTTTACCAATAACTACCGCGATGTAAAGGATTTCTATGCCGTTCAGCTGAATGGATATGAAAGCTATAATTTCAACGGACAAAAAATACCGATCACACTTCGTGAAGAAAGAATACGTATTAAAGGGAAGCCCGACTATATAGATACGGTAATGTATACCATGCACGGGCCGGTGATGTACGAGAAGAGATTTCCCGGGCCCGGTGGCATCACCCAACCATTGGCAATGACCTGGATGGCGCATAAGAAAACGAATGAATTGTTGTCGCTGTACCTGCTCAACCGAGCTACCGGCTACAATTCCTTTGTCACCGCTATTCAACAATTCCAATGCCCGGCACAGAACATGGTCTACGCCGACAGGCAGGGAAACATCGCTCTCTGGGGGCAGGGCCAGTTCGTGAACAAATGGAAAGGCCAGGGCAGGTACGTGATGAATGGTGCAGACAGCGGTACACTCTGGAAGGAACTGATACCCATGCAGGAGAATCCGCATGTGCTTAATCCACCACAGGGCTTTGTGAGCTCGGCCAACCAATCTGTTACCGACAGTACTTATCCTTACTATTACAACGGCATGTTTTATGAATTTCGTGCATGGCGCATCAATGATGTATTGAGCAAACTGCAGAAAGCATCCGTGCAGGATATGTTTGCCTTGCAGAATGATGTTTATTCCGTTTTGGCTTTTAACATTGTTCCCGTCATACTGCGAAACATAAATACTGCATCGCTCGATGTGAAACAAAAAGAATATCTCGCCACGCTTAACGGCTGGGATTACCGGCTGACTGCGGAAAGCAAGGCCGCATCGGTATTCCAGGTATGGTCTTATTTTCTCTACGAAGAAATATGGAAGAATAAATTTCAGGATGTGCCGGATAATCTCTGGCCGTCCACCGAGCGCACAATGCAGTTATTGATGAAGGATTCGGCTATGATGCAACTGCCGCAAATCGCCACAAATAGTTTTAAACGCGCAGCCGATAGCCTGGATAAAGTGGACAATAGCGGATTGGAATGGTATAAAGTAAAAAAGCCTATGGTACGGCACCTGACCAAACTGCCTGCTTTTGGTTTTTATGAGTTGCCAATAGGCGGCTGGGGAAATACCCCGAATGCAATGAAAGTCGACCACGGGCCATCGTGGCGTATGGTAGTGCAGATGGGTAAAGAAATAGAAGCCTACGGCGTATATCCCGGCGGACAATCAGGCAACCCCGGCAGTAAATATTATGCAAGCTTTCTTGATCATTGGGTGAAGGGCAAGTACTACAAACTGGTCTTCCCCGGCGCCGGCAGAAAAAATGACGGGGAAGTAATTTATACGTGGACCATACAACCGGGAAAATGAGGACATTCATCATTATATTAATAACTGCGGCGCTTGCTGGTCTCGCCACCTGGTTCCTTCCCTGGTGGATGGTAGCAGTGGTTGCCTTCCTTATGGCCGTGTTGTTATACCTGCCACCGGGTAAGGCATTTAGAGTAGGGGCCTTCAGCATCATGTCGTTATGGTTCGTCGTGCTCCTTGCCCGCGATATACCAAACGAGCATATTTTGTCAACACGTATGGCAAAGCTTTTCGGACTGCCACATTTCAGCTTATATATATTGGTAACAATCGTAGTAGCCGCTTTGGTAGGCGGTCTTGCAGGTTGGGCAGGCGGTCTTATGAACTTCGCTTTCCGCCGAAAATGACATTTGGTTAATTTTAATAATTGTTGTATATTTGCTATTGTTTAGATAGGTCGAAAAACACGTGTAAACTAAAACCAGGATTATCTAACCAAACTGTAAACCAAAATCAGGACGAGACACAATTTTAATAGACCATGAAACTGTAACAAATAGTAACATTATGGGGTATTGCGGAAATATCAGGGTTGAAGAAGTAAATGATTGATATTCAGCTAATAGCGAGAAAAAATTACCTGAAAATAACAACAAACGAACACAGTGAGTTCGTGAGTGCCGTTAGAAAAGACATTCATAAACGAACAATCGACAACAACCCGCTGAGCGTGCTGAAGACATTTTGAATTTTATATTTTCCATTGGCAAGTGCCCATACGCCTGCAACGATATATAGCTTTTTTTTCTGTTGGCCTTTTCCTGGCCAAGTTGCTTGCATGGTACCTCACCAGTTCGGTAACCATCCTTACCGATGCGCTGGAGAGCACGGTAAATGTGATAGCGGGTTTTATTGGGTTGTATAGTGTTATAATAGCTGCCAAACCCCGGGACCGTGATCATCCTTACGGTCATGGTAAGGCGGAGTTCATATCTGCAGCCGTTGAGGGTTCCCTGATTTTCATCGCCGGTTTGATGATCATCTATGAGGCAGTTGCACAGCTGATACATCCTGTTGTCATTAAGCGGCTGGATATAGGTATTTACCTGACGGGCGCTACAGGCATACTCAACTTTCTGCTCGGCAGCTATGCAGAAAGGGTGGGGAAGAAACAACGGTCGCTGGTGGTAGAATCTTCAGGCAAGCATTTGAAGACAGACGCTTACTCGACCTTCGCAATTGTTGTCGGTTTGTTGTTGTTATTGTTCACTGGCTGGCAGTGGCTGGATAGCGCCGTCGCGATAGTGTTTGCCATTGTAATATTGACCACCGGCTATCGGGTAGTACGCAAGTCGCTTTCCGGAATTATGGACGAAGCAGATGAAGGACTGCTTAGCCAGGTGATCGATGTGATGCAGAACAACCGCAAAGACCAATGGATAGACCTGCACAATCTCCGCGTGCTGCAATACGGTGACGTAATGCATATAGATGCCCATATGACACTGCCCTGGTACAACCAGGTGACAGATGCAGAGCATGAAATACACGCGGTGGAGGATATGATCCGTGAAAAATTTGGCGGTAAGGTAGAGATGTTCATACACATTGATGCCTGCATGCCCTACCAGTGCAAACTATGTGCCGTTGAAGGCTGCCATGTGCGGCATGAGCCTTTACAGCAGCAATTGATATGGACGGTGGATAATGTGCTGGCAGACTCCAAACATGGGAAAGATGCAAGCTAAAGCAGGCCGCCTTGTTGTTCGCACTCATAGCCTTCGTCAACCAGCCAGTTGCGGCTGTCGGCAGCAGCCGTTGCCAGCTCATCGCAACGGTTGTTCCAGGGGTTATCGGCATGGCCTTTCACCCAGACGAATTTGACGCGGTGCTTTTTATAGTAAACCAGGAATTGACGCCAGAGGTCTTCGTTCTTTTTACCCTTAAAACCTTTTTTCACCCAATCGAACACCCAGCCTTTTTCAACTGAATTGACCACATAACTTGAATCACTGTATATGACAACGTCCACACCCTCACGCGTAAGTATCGACAATCCCACTACTACGGCCATCAGTTCCATCCGGTTGTTGGTGGTAAGCCGGAAACCCTGTGCCAGTTCTTTGATAGTGCCACCCCAATTGAGCACCACACCATACCCGCCGGGGCCGGGGTTTCCGCGGGCGGCACCATCAGTGTAAATTATCAGTTGTTTCGACATGAATAGTATGAACTGGCGTATCTTCGACGCCAAAAATATAACGTTGGGAGCCAAAATAAAAGTTGGAGGTGTAAGTTATCTGAATACAAAGCCTTTGCTGTACGGAATTGAGCGCAGCGACCTGATGAACGAGATAGACCTGATGCTTGACTATCCGGCAAAACTTGCACAAAGCCTGAAAGAAGGCAGTATCGATGTTGCCCTGCTCCCGGTGGCCGCTATCCCGACGATATCCGGCGCACGTATTGTAAGCGACTACGGTATAGCTGCGGATGGACGGGTTGCTTCTGTAGCTTTATTTAGCCAGGTGGCGGTAGAAGAGATCAAAACGGTGTATCTCGACTATCAATCGCGCACTTCGGTAAGGTTGGCGCAACTGCTGTTTGAGAAACACTGGCAGAAAGAAGTGGAATTCAAACAGGCCCCGGAAAACTATATCGACTATATCAACGGCGTTACGGCGGGCGTCATCATCGGCGATCGTGCGTTGAAACAGCTGAACAATTTTGAATACGTGTATGACCTGGCCGAAAGCTGGAAGGAATATACAGGCCTGCCTTTTGTGTTTGCCGCATGGGTGGCCAGCAAAGAGCTACCTGCTGATTTTGTGCGTCGGTTCAATGAGGCGAATGCGGAAGGATTTAAGCATATAGATGAAATAGTGGCTGCCAATCCTTTTCCGTATTACGACCTGGAGAAGTACTATAAGCGTGATGTACAGTATCGTATAGATGATGACAAAAAGAAAGGGCTGAACAGGTTTTTGGAACTAATTAAGACTACCTGATAGTGCTATAGCCAGTGTTAATAGCTGGTGATGCCAATCATACATAACTTTGTACTATGCAAAAAAGCATAACACTGGTAGAATGTCCGAGGGATGCAATGCAGGGCTGGAAACATTTCATACCTACTGAAAAGAAAGTTGCTTATCTCAACGCACTCCTGAAAGTTGGGTTCGACGTGCTCGACTTCGGCTCATTTGTATCTGCAAAGGCCATACCGCAGATGGCAGATACTAAAGAAGTGATACCGCAGCTGCAGCTTGATGGTTCCAAAACAAAGTTGCTGGCTATCATCGCTAACACACGTGGTGCAGAAGATGCAATAGCATATGATGAGATCACTTACCTCGGTTTTCCTTTCTCTATTTCTGAAACCTTCCAGCTCCGGAATACCAATAAGACAATTGCTCAATCGCTGACCCAGGTAGAGGAGGTACAAGATCTCTGCGTGCAGAAAGGGAAAGATCTGGTAGTGTATATATCTATGGGCTTTGGCAATCCTTACGGAGATGAATATAGCGCTGAAGTGGCTATCTACTGGGTAGGGGAGCTGGCGAAACTTGGTATAAAAACGATTGCTATGTCCGATACGGTAGGTGTGGCAAAGCCAGACACTATCGAGTATATTTTTAAGAGCCTTGTACCAGAGTTCAAAGATGTGCTCATTGGCGCGCATTTTCATTCTACTTACGATAAATGGGAAGAGAAGATACAGACAGCATACGATAACGGATGCCTGCGTTTTGACAGTGCGATGAAAGGAATAGGCGGCTGCCCGATGGCAGAAGACGAACTTGTGGGGAATATTGCAACAGAACAATTGGTCAGCTGGTGCGAACGCAAGGGAGTCCCATTGGATCTGAATAAGGAAGCCTTCAATGAATCGCTGCTGATGGCGGCAAATATCTTTGTCGGATAGTTTATCTACTTTTACACCTCATTTTATTCTATGTCTACACATGGTGAAATAAAACGCGTAACCACCCACACGCTTCAGTCGATGAAGCAGCGTGGCGAAAGGATAAGTATGCTCACTGCTTACGACTTTTCTATGGCGCGCATATTGGATGATGCAGGTATTGACGTGCTGCTTGTTGGCGATTCTGCATCGAACGTGATGGCAGGCCACGAAACAACATTACCCATCACGCTTGACCAGATGATCTACCACGCGCAGAGTGTGGTACGCGCGGCGAATCGCTGCCTTATTATCGTCGATCTGCCTTTTGGCAGCTACCAGGGTAATAGTAAGGAAGCTTTGAATTCCGCTATTCGTATTATGAAAGAGGCAGGTGCGCACGCTATAAAATTAGAAGGTGGTGAAGAAGTAGTAGAATCCGTCAGGCGCATCATCAGTGCGGGAGTGCCTGTTATGGGCCATCTTGGCCTTACTCCGCAGTCGATATATAAGTTTGGTACCTATACCGTGCGTGCGAAAGAGGAAGAAGAAGCGGAACGCCTGGTAGATAATGCGCGCTTGTTGCAGGAAGCTGGTTGTTTCGCGATTGTACTTGAGAAAATTCCTGCGACACTGGGTAAGCGGGTGTCGGAAGAGCTAAAGATACCGGTGATAGGCATAGGCGCAGGGAAGCACGTAGACGGCCAGGTGTTGGTAATGCATGATATGCTCGGTATTACTAAAGATTTTTCACCACGATTCCTTCGTCGCTATCTTAATCTTTATGATGATATAAAAAAAGCTACATCTGAATTTGTAAGCGATATCAAGTCAAAAGATTTTCCTAATGACCAGGAACAATATTAAGGCGATATGGTTAACGAACAGGTATGGAAAGAGATAGCAGATGAGCTGAGCGAAAAGAGTATCATCCTTGTTGCCGTATCCAAAACAAAACCGGTAAGCGATATACAGGAACTCTATGACCTTGGCCAGCATGATTTTGGGGAGAACTATGTTCAGGAGTTAACAGAAAAGCAGTCTCAATTACCTGCAGATATACGCTGGCATTATATAGGCCACCTACAATCGAATAAGGTAAAGTACATCGCGCCGTTCGTGCATCTTATACATGCGGTGGACAGCTTCAAACTGGTGCAGGAGATCAACAAACAGGCAGCGAAACACAACAGGGTCATTGATGTATTGCTGCAGCTTCATATCGCTGAAGAAGAAACGAAGTTTGGACTTGATGAAAAGGAGTTGTTTGAATTGCTGGAGTATTATGATGCTCAGAAGGCTGACCTGCAAAACGTGCGTATCTGCGGTTTGATGGGTATGGCTACGAATACAGAGGATGAGCGACAGGTGCGGTCAGAATACAAGCGCCTGCGCAATGTGTTCGTCCATTTGAAGGATGCGCAGTTTCTGAATGTTCCTCATTTCAATACCTGTTCTATAGGCATGAGCAGCGACTATAACATAGCAATAGAAGAAGGCAGTACTATGGTGAGGATAGGCAGCCTGCTGTTCGGTGCCCGGCAGTACAACTAAGCCTTAGCGGTTTCAGTGCGTACATGCAGCCAGCGGAACCCAAGTGCAGTAATCAGACCGATAACACCGACCGTCCACCAAAGTGCGGTGAACCCCCAATGTTCCGCTATCAGCGAGCCTGTGGAAGGCCCCAATACCTGGGCCACCGACCAGGCGATAGTATACAGCCCGGCGTATTGTCCGCGGTTGGCGGCTGACGAGCGGCCGATCCAGTACGAGTTCATGAACGGCATAGAGAGCATTTCGCCCATGGTGCCTATCAGCATAGAACCGATAGCCAGCAGTTCGGCTCCCGGTACCAGGTTGAAGATGACGAAGGAGAAAGTGAAGATGAGTACGCCGCGCACTATATAGTGGAGATTGGTACGTTTGCCTTCCAGGTTATGTATCAATACCATCTCAAACAATGCAATGAGAATACCATTGGCGGCCATTACAATGCCTATGTATTGTTCGGAAAGATGCAGTGAACGTTTGAAGTACACAGGGAGCGTACTGAACAACTGAAAGAAGCAATAAGCGAACAAGGTGGTGAGCACGATAAAGACGATATATGGCTTATCGCTGTAGGCCGATTTTGCCGGGGTATCAGGTTTGTACTCTTGCATTAGTGCAGTGGCTTTGTTCTTTGATGGAGCGAGAAAGAACCATAACATCAATGCCGCACCTATGTTAGTGAAGCCATCTATCCAGAACAGCAGGTGATAATTGCGTGCCGCGATAAAGCCACCGAGTGCACCACCAACCGCCCAGCCGAGGTTGATGGAGAGCCTGTTGAGCGAGTATGATCGCGTTCGGTTCTCTTCCTTGCTGTAATGTGCTATAGCTGCGGCGTTCGCGGGCCGGAAAGATTCATTGATGAGGCTTAACAGAAATGTAGCAAGACAGATGGCGGTGTAGCTCTCCATTTGTCCCAACACGAGGAACATGATGCCGCCGCCAAGTAAAGTGCATAGCTGGATGAAGTAAAAGCCGACCTTATCTGTCAGCTTGCCGCCGATAAAGCCTCCGCAGATAGAGCCGGCTCCCCAGAGGGCCATCACCAGTCCCGCGTCACTGATACTGAAGCCGCGGCTTTCGGTCAGGTAGAGTGTCATAAAGGGCAATACCATGGTGCCACTGCGGTTCACCAGCATTACCATACAAAGAAACCAGGTAGATGGGGAGAGCCCTGAATATGCGTTTTTGTAGAGCTCAGCGATCTTTTTCATTCGGTATTGTAAATGTAGGCCAATCGCGCAAATGACTTATCAACCCGAATACTATTTATAGTCTTCTATGCGGATACGCTCTTTGCAAAAATGATATTCGCGCTCGTCGTTTGATGCGATGATCACAAGCCGGTCTTTGCTGTATTGCTCTATCCAGCTGTTATATTGGCCTACACCTTGCTGGTCAAGGTTAGAGCAAGGTTCATCGAGCAACAGAACAGGAGTATCAGAAAAAATAGCCTGTGCCAGTTTTACCCGTTGCTTCATGCCCGATGAATAATCGGCTATGGGTTTATCAGCATTAGGTAGTCCCGTCAGCTCGATGATCTTTTTGATATCAAGCCCTGCCAGTGGGTTCTTAAAGCTGAAATGAAACTCCAGAAACTCGCGAAAGCTGAGTTCTTCAACTATTTCCATGCCGGGTGCAGAGAAACTGATATGCGAAAATACACTAGCTGGTTCTAATACCCTCTCGTCTTCCTGGTGTTCTATCTTTCCTTTGCTGGGAGCCTGCATGCCTGCAATGATGCGGAGCAGGGTAGACTTGCCGCTTCCGTTTGGTCCCAATAGCGCATAGGCGCCGGGGGATGTAAAAGAATAGCTGATATCTTTAAAAATCCAGTGACGCTGAAACCGTTTGCTTATGTGTTCAAGCGAGATCTTCATTATGCCTGCGGGTATAGCCCTTCATAATGCCTCTGCCGGTTTCGCGGATGAATGTAATGATCTCGTCCCGCTCGTCGGATACCGGTGTTTCGGTCTCGATAATACTGAGGGCTTTGGAAATATTATATCCGCGTACGAAGAGTATACGGTAAATGTCGAGGATGTGGTTGATCTTGTCGATGGAATAGCCCCTGCGTTTCAGACCCACTGAGTTCACGCCAACATAAGATAGCGGCTCACGCGCAGCTTTTACATAAGGTGGCACATCTTTACGCACCAGCGAACCGCCGGTAACAAATGCATGAGAGCCAATGCGAACGAATTGCTGCACGGCAGTAAGGCCGGCCAGCACTACGTTATCGCCTACGGATATGTGGCCTGCAAGAGTAGTGTTATTCGAAAAGATACAGTTATTGCCTACTTCACAATCGTGCGCGATATGCGAGTAAGCCATAATGAGGCAATTGTTGCCTATCCTTGTTCTGTTGCGGTCAACAGTACCGCGGTTGATGGTTACACACTCTCGAATAGTTGTATTATCACCTATCAGCGTTAGAGTGTCCTCACCTTTATACTTCAGATCCTGCGGAATAGCAGATATTACAGAACTCGGGAAGATGCGGCAATTTTTACCAATCCTTGCGCCTTCCATTATAGTCACATTAGAGCCTATCCACGTACCCTCACCAATCTCAACATTCCTATGGATGGTTGTGAAGGGATCGATCTTAACATTGGGGCCAATCTTTGCGTCCGGGTGTATATATGTAAGGGGGTGGATCATTTTTTGTCTTTTCGTACGATTTGCGCTACCAACTCCGCTTCAGTAACCAGTTTGTTGCCTACGTACACGGTTCCGCGCATTTCGCAAATACCACGACGGATAGGATTAAGCAATTCAAGCTTCAGTATCAACGTATCGCCCGGTATTACCCTGTGCTTAAAACGCACTTTGTCTATCT